>JAGRMU010000676.1 GCA_020441165.1 Sedimentitalea sp. | reverse complement strand
CGATCTCGCCCGCGCCCTGCCGCGCCCCGAGGGGTTGCTGGACAGCCCCCGCCAGCGGCTCGACCGGGTCTCCGAGCGGCTGCCGGCGGCGCTGCGCGCGGGCATCCAGGCCCGGCGCCCGCGCCTGTCCGAGCTGTCCGGCCCGCTGCGCCCCGCCGCGCTGGCGCGGCTGGTGCGCGAGCGCCGCGAGACGCTTTCGCGGACTGCCGCCCGGCTCGACCCGGCGCTGGCGCGCGTTCTGCAACGCCGGCGCGAAACCTTTGATCGCAGCGCCGCCCGGGTCTCGGCGGCCCCGGTCGCCGAGCGGATGCGCCGGGGTCGCGAGACGCTGGACGCGCTGACCCGGCGGCTCTCGCGCGGGGCGCAGGCCCAGATCGCCGGCTGGCAGGGCCGCATTGCCGCCAGCGAGCGGCTGCTCTCCTCGCTGGGCTACCAGGCGACGCTGGCGCGCGGCTACGCGGTGGTACGCGGCGGTGGCGCGCTGGTCACCAGCCGGCAGGCGGCGGCGGGGCTTGCCGCGCTCGAGATCGAATTCGCTGACGGGCGGCTCGGGGTCCGGCCGGAGCCGGGCGGCGACCCCCCGGAAGCCCCGGCGCCGTCACGCCCGCGCAAGGCGCCGAAACCGCCCCCGGATCAGGGATCGCTCTTCTGAGCGGTCAGCTCCCGGCTTCCGGAGTGAAGCACTGCATCTTTTCGCCGATCTCCTCGCTTTCGTAGATCTCGGTTGCATCGGTGCGGTTCTCGAACCGGGCGGTCAGCCTGCCGTCCGAGATAAAGTAGGACCAGCATTGCGGATCGCTCCGGTGCTCGTAGAGAAAGCAGATCTGCCCCGCTTCCTCATACCAGACGCCGTGGCGGCAATCGCTGTCGAGGAAGGACCAGATCACCCGCCGCCCGTCGAGATATTGTTCGACCCCATAGGGCTGGCCGTCGAAGCCGTAGAACAGCGTCTTGCCGCGGGTATAGGCGTCGAAGGCCTCGGCGCTCATCGGCGGCTGGGCCGGCGCCGGCGCGGCAAGCAGTGCCAGGAGAATCAGGGTCCGGATCAGCATCGTGCCGAGTCTGCCAGATCGCCGGGCGTCCCGCCACCGCCGCCGCTGCCCCGGCGCGCAGCGATGCCCTGCGGTGTCCCGAGAGGGCCGGTGCAAGCGGTCGCGCCCCGGTTCACTCGGCCGAAAACACCGCAAGTGTTTCCGGTATCGCCTTGAACTCGGTTGATTTTCCGTCCCTACGCCAGCGCAGGGGGCCGGTCAGGGTCGCGACCCAGCGCCGCCGGCGGCACCAGCCCTGCGCACGCTGCCAGATCCCGCCCGGATCGGCGGCGCGATAGCTGTCGATGGCGCGGCGCAGCTCGGGGGTCATGCCTTGCCCGACGCGGATGCCGTTGAAGACGAAGATCACCACGTCCTCGGCATGGCCTTCGGGCGTGTTGCGATGCGCGGCATGGCGTTCGAAATCCAGAAAGGTGATCCGCCCGTCCTGCCAGCAGATGTCCCGCAACGACGGCCGGCCATGGCTGACCCCGGCGCGGTGCAGCCCGGCCAGCGCCCGGCCGGCGGCTTCGAAGGCGGCCATGCGGTCGGTCTCGGTCGTTGCCCCGGGGGTGCGCAAGAGGTGATCGAGGCTTGGACCGCAATCGGGCAGGGCGAAGAAGTCGTCGCCTTCGGCGAGGATCGGGGGCACCGGCAGGCCGCGCCCGGCAAGCGCGTGCAGCGCGGCGCGTTCGGCCTCGAACACCGCCGCGGCCGAACCCTTCTGCAGGCGTCGCAGCGGGCTCAGCCGTTCCAGCCGCTTGACCCAGATCGTCCGGTCGCCGCAGGTCACCGGCAGCACCCGGCGCGCATCGCGCGCCAGCGCATCGCGGATACATTCGATCAGCTCTGGGTCGGACGCGTCGGGCATGGGTCCAAATTGACCGGCCCGGCCCCGCTGTCAACATGGCGCGGCGGGACGCAGGGACGCGCGACCCTTTCCACCGCGCCCGATCCGCATTAGGTGATAGCAAAACCGCGGAGACAACAGATGGCATTCTTTTCCAAGCTCAAGGACCGGCTGTTCAAGTCCTCCTCGAAACTCGAAGAGGGGCTCGATGCGATCGTCGAGGCGGGCGGCGAGATCGATCCGCCCCGCGCCGCCCCCGATCCCGAGATCCCCGCGCCCGAGCCCGAGCCGGAGCCGGCGCCGGAGACCCCGCCGACCGAGCCCGAGCCGATGCCCGCGCCGCCCGAGCCGTCCCCGACCCCCGAGCCCGAGCCGG
>JAGRMU010000675.1 GCA_020441165.1 Sedimentitalea sp. | reverse complement strand
CCCGTCGCTGTCATGCACGGCGGGGCGGAAATCGTCGAAGCGGATGCGGTTGGTCTCGTCGAAGAGGAACATGCTGGTCAGCGGCCCGATCCCGACATGGTCGAGATCGGTGCGCGGAAAGAGGCTCGCCTCGATCTCCATCACGCAATCGGGGCCGGGGGTGATGTCGAACCGGTAGGCGCCCGAGACGCTGGGGCTGTCGAGCAGCGCGTGCACGATCATGTTGCGCTGTCCCGGCGCCGGCCGCTCCAGCCAGAAGCGGATGAAATCGGGAAACTCCTCGCCCTCGGGATCGCCGGTCCCCAGCGCCAGGCCGCGGGCCGACAGCCCGTAGGTCTCGTCCAGCCCGATCGCCCGGAAATAGCTGGCGCCCTGGAAGACGCAGAACTCGTCGGTCTCGCCGGGGCGGTGCATCTCGGTGCGCAGGCGCAGGCCGGAAAAGCCCAGCGTGTCGTCCACCGGAAGCTCGGGCACGCTGGGGGAGGTCTCGAACATCCCCGGATCGAAGGCGACCGGCGTGGCCAGGCCGTCCTCGACCACGTCGACCTTGACGGTGCGCGGGAAATAGAGGCCCGGCGTGAAGAAATCGACGTTGAACGGCGTCTCGGTCCCGTACCAGAGCGCCGCCTCGGGGCGGAAGCGGATCAGCTTGTACTGCTCATAGGTCAGGTCGATCCAGGCCTGCGGGATCAGCGGCCGCTCGGCGAAATCGCGCGACGCCAACTCCTGCGCCAGGGCAATGACCGTCTCGCGCGAGAACGGCGCCTGCACCGCGTTCGCCCACGCCGCGCCGCGCGCCGCCGCCAGCGTGGCGAGGGCCGTTCCCGATGCCAGAAAACCACGTCGCGACAGTGTCATGGCCGCTTTTTTCTCCAGGGCTGCGACTTGAACCAAGCGGCGATATAAGCAACCGCGGTGATCAATGCGAGTCCCGTCAGATTGACCAGCGCAAAGGTGCTGAAATCGCGCCCGATCCGGTCCAGAACCGCCCCCAGAAGCTGCGCCAGGGCCATCGAAACCACGAAAACCGCCAGCGATTGCTGGCCGACCTTGGTGACGATGCTGAGCACCGCGTGCCAGAGCCGGGCGCCCGGTCCCTCGCC
>JAGRMU010000674.1 GCA_020441165.1 Sedimentitalea sp. | reverse complement strand
CCGGATCGGCGCCTTCCTGCGCTATCTGCTGCGGTTCCTGCGGGAAATGGTCCAGTCCAACCTCGCGATGCTGGGATATGTCTATGCGCCGCGGCTGCAACTTGCGCCGAAGGTGATTTCCGTGCCGACCCGCCTGACCGGCCCGCGCGAGCGGCTGACGCTGACCAGCACCATCGCGCTGACCCCCGGCTCGCTGGTACTCGCTCTGGACGGTCCCGAGCTTGCGGTGCACATCCTCGACGACCGCCTCGAAGACGGCATCCGCGACAGCATCGCCGGCTTCGAGCCCCTGCTGGAGACCGCCCTTGGCTGAGATCATGATCATGATGTCGGGCGTGCTGATCACCGGCGGCATCCTGTGCTGCCTGATCCGTCTGGTGATCGGCCGCACCCTGACCGACCGGATCGTCGCCATCGACATGCTGACGATCATCGCCATCGTGCTGATCGCGCTCTACGCCCATGTCTCCGGCCGGTCGGCCTTTCTCGACGTCGCGCTGACCTACGGGCTGCTCAGCTTCCTGTCGGTGCTGGCCGTGGCGCGCTACATGGACCGGGAGATCTGAATGCTCGATCTCTTCGTCCTGGTGATCTGCGGCGCGATCCTGCTCGGCGGCATCCTGGCGGTGACGGTGTCGGGCACGCTGGTCGCCTCGGTCAGCGCCGGCGCGGCAGGCCTCTTCGCCTCGCTCGGCTTCCTGCTGCTCGGCGCGCCCGACGTGGCGATGGCCGAGGCCGCGATCGGCTCCGGCCTCGGGATCTTCATCTTCCTCTACGCGCTGAAGAAAACCGGCCAGAGCGGGAGGGCGGACGAATGATCCAGATCCTCGCCAGCCTGCTGATCCTGCTCGGCTCGTTCTTCGTCTTCTCGGCCGGGCTGGGGCTGCTGCGGATGCCCGATCCGCTGACCCGGATCCAGGCGGGGACCAAGGCAACCACCCTCGGCGCGACGCTGGTCCTGACCGGGCTGTCGATCCTGCACCCCGAGCGGCTGTTGCTCTACCTTCTAATCGTGGCCTTCGTCTTCATCAGCAACCCGATCTCCTCGCATGCCCTTGCGCGCGCCGCCGCGCGCCGCGCGGCCCGGGACGATGCTGCGAGCGGCGATGCGAGCGACCCGGCGTGACCGGGCGGAGCATCCACGTCGCGGTGAGCCTGCTGGCGCTCGCGGGTCTCGCGCTGGCCTGCGCGCGCATCGTCGCGGGCCATGTCGAACCGGTGGCGCTGGGGGAGCTTGCGGCGGGCTACATGCGGCTGAGCCCCGAGGAGCTGACCGTGCCCAACGTGGTGACCGGGATCCTTCTGGCCTATCGCAGCTTCGACACGCTGGGCGAGGTCGCGGTGCTGTTCATGGTCGCGGCCAGCCTCGGCCCGCTGCTGCAGCCGATGGACGGGGCGCCCGCGCCGCGCCCGGTGCGCCCGATGCCGACCGCCAGCGAGATCGTCGAGAGCGGCCACCACCTGCTGATGCCCT
>JAGRMU010000198.1 GCA_020441165.1 Sedimentitalea sp. | reverse complement strand
TCGTCGATGTCGCCCTTGCCGTCGCGCAGCTCGACCAGCGCCTTGACGCAGGCCACGATGTCCTCGCGATCCAGCGTGCGCTGGGTGTCGGGCTTGTCCAGATCGAGGCGCATGTTCATCTTGACCCGGCCCACGGCCGAGAGGTCGTAGCGCTCGGAATCGAAGAACAGCGTGTCGAAGAGCGCCGAGGCGGCATCGACGGTGGGCGGCTCGCCCGGGCGCATCACGCGATAGATGTCCATGAGCGCGGTCTCGCGGTTCATGTTCTTGTCCATCGCCATGGTGTTGCGCATGTAGGGGCCGACATTGATGTTGTCGATGTCGAGCACGGGGATGTCGGTGACGCCGGCGTCGATCAGCTCCTTCACGGTGCCGCCGATCAGCTCGCCGTCCTTGTCGTATTCCAGCGTCAGCTCGTCGCCGGCCTCGACATGGATCGCGCCGGTCTCCTCGTCGATGATGTCCTTGGCGACGAACTTGCCGGCGATATGCCCGAACGGCACCAGCAGGTCCTTGACCTTGCCCTCGTCGATCAGCTGCTTGACCGCGCGCGGGGTGACCTTCTTGCCATGCTCGGCGATCACTTCGCCGGTCTTGGCGTCGACCAGGTCATAGGTCGGACGGGTACCGCGCACCCGCTGCGGGAAGAACGGGGTGACCCAGCCGCCGAACGCCGAGCCCTTCTTCTTCAGCTTGTAGGACACCGT
This sequence comes from Sedimentitalea sp., assembly GCA_020441165.1. Classification (GTDB taxonomy): domain Bacteria; phylum Pseudomonadota; class Alphaproteobacteria; order Rhodobacterales; family Rhodobacteraceae; genus JAGRMU01. The sequence goes on along the minus strand of JAGRMU010000198.1, from coordinate 5,843 downwards.
GTCGTAATAGGCATCCATGATGGCTTCCTGGTCCATCCCGAGGGCATAGAGCAGGGTCGTCACCGGCAGCTTGCGGCGCCGGTCGATGCGGGCGAAGACGATGTCCTTGGCGTCGAACTCGAAATCCAGCCACGAGCCGCGATAGGGGATGATCCGGCAGGCGAAGAGCAGCTTGCCCGAGCTGTGGGTCTTGCCCTTGTCATGGTCGAAGAACACGCCCGGGCTGCGGTGCATCTGGCTGACGATGACCCGCTCGGTGCCGTTGACGATGAAGGTGCCGTTCGGGGTCATCAGGGGCATGTCGCCCATGAACACGTCCTGCTCCTTGATGTCCTTNCGACTTGGCGCCGGTATCCTCGTCGACATCGAACACGATCAGGCGCAGCGTCACCTTCAGCGGCGCCGAATAGGTCATGTCGCGCTGCTGGCACTCCTCGACGTCGTATTTCGGCTTTTCCAGCTCGTACTTGACGAATTCCAGAACGCTGGTCTCGTTGAAGTCCTTGATCGGGAACACCGACTGGAACACGCCCATGATGCCCTCGCCGTCGGTCGGCTGCGGCGCGTCGCCGGAGTTCAAGAAGAGGTCATACGAGGATTTCTGAACCTCGATGAGGTTCGGCATCTCCAGCACTTCGCGGATCTTGCCATAGTATTTCCGCAGACGCTTCTGGCCAAGGAACGATTGAGCCATGTCAGGTGTCACCTTTGTCAATTTCTCACCGGTCAGGGTGCCGTCGGGCGCCGGCAGCCTGGCCCTTCGAGACGGCGCGTCCCGATCCATTCATGGCCACCGTCCCGACTGGCGGCCTCCCGATCGCTTGAACCGCGCCTTGGAAAACGCCCCTTCCGCGGGGCCCTTGCCAAGACAGGTTCGGCTGGACCCGGGGGGCCCGGATCCAGCCTATCGTTGCCCCTGCCGCATGAGGTCGCGGTAGGGCGGGGTTCACCCCGCCTCAGGCCAGCTCGACCTCGGCGCCAGCTGCTTCCAGCTTGCTCTTGACGTCCTCGGCCTCGTCCTTCGAGACGCCTTCCTTGATCTTGCCGCCGGCTTCGACCAGGTCCTTGGCTTCCTTCAGGCCCAGACCGGTGAGCGCGCGCACTTCCTTGATCACGTTGATCTTGGAGGCGCCGGCGTTCTTCAGGACGACGTCGAACTCGGTCTTTTCCTCTTCGGCCGCGCCGCCGGCATCGCCGGCCGGTCCGGCCATCATCACCGCGCCGCCGGCGGCGGGCTCGATGCCGTATTCGTCCTTGAGGATGGTTTTCAGTTCTTGTGCTTCCAGCAGGGTCAGACCGACGATCTCTTCTGCCAGTTTCTTCAGATCAGCCATTGTATCAGCTCTTTCCGTTAAGATGTGTGTTCCAACGACGCGTGGGGATGTCCGCACGCCGGGCTTTCCAGTGCTCAGGCGGCCGCCCTGTCCTCAATGGTGGACAGGATGGACGCGATGTTCGAAGCAGGAGCGCCAATGGCCCCGGCGATGTTCGCGGCAGGCGCGCCGATGCAGCCGACGATCGAGGCGATAAGCTCCTCGCGCGACGGCATTTTCGACACGGCCTCGACACCGGCCCGGTCCAGAGCGTTCTCACCCATTGCCCCGCCAAGGATCTCGAACTTCTTGTTATCCTTGGCGAAGTCCTCGGCCACCTTGGCTGCTGCCACGGGGTCCTCGGAATAGGTCAGAACGGTCATGCCCGTCAGGAGCGATGTGATGGATTCACACGGCTTCCCCTCGAGGGCGATCTTGGCGAGCCTGTTCTTGGCAACACGCACGGATCCGCCCGCCGCGCGTGCACGCGCGCGCAGATCCTGCATCTCAGCAACTGTCAGACCGACGTAGTGGGAGACCACGACGACGCCAGAGCTTTCAAAGATCTGGCCGAGTTCCTCGACCANNCTTTCTGGGCTCTATCCACAGTTTCACTCCAAGTATGGCGGGTGTCCCCGCCGTGGGGGTTGCCCCCCGGCTCTCGTTCACCCCGGGTGTCCCCGGGGCATCGGGTCCAATTTCAGGGTCCCGAGCCAAGACCACCTGGGAGGGTGGAATGGTCTCGCTTCCCATCTCAGGAAGGAATTATGTGCCGCCCCCTTGATCCCTCGCGGGCTCTTGGCGCGGCGCACCCTCCGTCTCGGACAGGACAGGGCCAAGTGGCGGCCCTGCCATTCGGGGCGATAAGCCCCAAATCTTCTTGTTACTCGGCGTGGGCCGAGTCCACGGAGACCGACACGCCCGGACCCATGGTCGAGCTGAGCGCGATCTTCTTCATGTAGGTGCCCTTGGCGCCGGACGGCTTGGCCTTCTGCACCGCATCGACGAAGGCGCGCACGTTTTCGACCAGCTTGGCCTCGTCGAAGGAGGCCTTGCCGACGCCGGCATGGATCACGCCGGCCTTCTCGGCCTTGAACTGCACCTGGCCGCCCTTGGCCGCCTCGACGGCCTCCTTGACGTCCATGGTCACGGTGCCGACCTTGGGGTTCGGCATCAGGTTGCGCGGGCCCAGCACCTTGCCCAGACGGCCGACGATCGGCATCATGTCGGGGGTGGCGATGCAGCGGTCGAACTCGATCTTGCCGCCCTGGATGGTCTCCATCAGGTCCTCGGCGCCGACGATGTCGGCCCCGGCCTTCTCGGCCTCCTCGGCCTTGGCGCCGCGGGCGAAGACCGCCACGCGCACGGTCTTGCCGGTGCCGTTGGGCAGGCCGACGACGCCGCGGACCATCTGGTCGGCATGGCGCGGATCGACCCCGAGGTTCATCGCGATCTCGACGGTCTCGTCGAACTTGGCGCTGGCATTGGCCTTGACCAGCTTCACGGCCTCCTCGACCGACAGGTTGTCCTTGCCGGCGAAGGCTTCGCGGGCGGCGCGGGTGCGTTTTCCAAGCTTTGCCATCTTATTTCACCTCGATGCCCATGGTCCGGGCGCTGCCCAGGATGATCTTCATCGCACCCTCGATGTCGGTGGCGTTCAGATCCTTCATCTTCGCCTCGGCGATCTCGCGCAGCTGCGCCGGCGTCACCGAGCCCACGATCTCGCGCGAGGGGGTCTTGGCGCCGGATTTCAGCTTGGCCGCCTTCTTGAGGAAATAGGACGCGGGCGGCGTCTTGATCTCCATGGTGAAGGACTTGTCCTGATAATAGCTGATCACCGTCGGGCAGGGCGCACCGGGATCGAGATCGGCGGTCTTGGCGTTGAACGCCTTGCAGAATTCCATGATGTTGATGCCGCGCTGACCCAGCGCCGGGCCCACGGGCGGGCTCGGGTTCGCCTTGCCGGCGGGCACTTGCAACTTCAGCGTGCCGATGAGTTTCTTGGCCATTGGCCCTCTCCTTTGTCCAACACCCTCGGGGCGCGCCCCTCAGGCCAGATGGGCGGAACCGATCGGGTCCGCCGCCGTTGTCGTGGTCCGGTCCGGGTGCCGCGGCCCCCTCGCCTCCCACGTTTCGCCCGGCCCCGAGGCCCGGGGATCGCACGTCAGGCCTGCTTGGTGACCTGCGTGAATTCCAGCTCGACCGGGGTTTCCCGGCCGAAGATCGACACCGCCACCTTCAGGCGCTGGTTGTCGTCGTCCACTTCCTCGACCATGCCGTCGAAATCCTCGAACGGGCCGTCGTTGACCTTGACCTTCTCGCCGATCTCGAAATGGATCAGGGTGCGCGGGCTTTCCTCGCCCTCCTGGACGCGGTTCAGGATCTGGTTCACCTCGGCGTCGCGCATCGGCATCGGCCGGCCCTGCGGTCCCAGGAACCCGGTCACCCGGTTGATCGAGTTGATCAGGTGATAGCCCTGGTCCGACATCTCCATGTGCACCAGCACGTAGCCGGGCATGAAGCGCCGCTCGGTGGTCACCTTTTTGCCCCGGCGCACCTCGATCACCTCTTCGGTGGGCACCAGCACCTCGTCGATCTCGTCATCGAGCCCCTGCTCGGCCACCGAGGTCCGGATCTGCTCGGCGATCTTCTTCTCGAAATTGGAGAGAACGCTGACCGAATACCATCGTTTCGCCATGAGGTCCGCCGTCCTTGTCCTGCCTGGCGCACCCCTCGGGACGCGCCGAAATCGCGAATTCTTTCAAACGGTTATACCGCAGCTGTCCGGAATAAAAAGCGGCGCGCAACCGAATCGCCGCACGCCATACTCCAAGGACAGGGCGTCACCTACCCCCCCGGGCCCGAATGATCAAGGGGCGCAAGGCACTTTTCCGTGAGCGCCCCCGGGCCGCCTGTCTCAGCCGAAGAAGGACAGCACCGCCTGCAGACCGCCCCGGATCAGCAGATCCACGAGCGCGAAGAACACCGCCGTCAGCGCCGCCATGATGAACACCATCACCGTGGTCAGGAACACCTCGCGGCGCGTCGGCCAGACCACCTTGGCGATCTCGGCGCGGACCTGCTGGATGAACTGGATCGGGTTGGTGGTGGCCATTGCGGGGCCCTTCTGCTGCTGGTGTCCGGGCTGCACATAACCGCCCCGGCGCGGGGTTTCAAGCCGCGGCGTCCTGCCGCGCGGGCCCGCCTGGCGGCTGGCAGGGGCAGCAGGGCTCGAACCCGCGACCTACGGTTTTGGAGACCGTCGCTCTACCGACTGAGCTATACCCCTGTGGCCGCGCCCGTCCTATGCCAGAGCCGGCGGCGACTCAAGCGGAATTTGCGCGCGGATTCGGGGCGCAGCGGCGCCATATCGCGTTTCCGCCCGGCCCCGCTTCGACTATGACGAAAGTGCCGAGAAACGGGGAGAGACCGGGTGAGCCTGCAAGACCTGCGCCGACGACTGGCCGACAGCGACTGGATCAACCGCCGGATCGAGGGGCTGGTCGCGGCCTATCTGCGCTTCGCCTTCCGCAGCTCGCGCTGGCAGGTCTCGGGCTTCGAGCCGATGGCCGAGGCGCTGCGCGCCGGCCAGCCGGTGATCCTCGCCGCCTGGCACCAGCGGCTGATGATGGTGCCGTGGTATTTCGACGCCTCGCTGGGGAAGTTCTGCACGCTGACCTCCGAGGCGCGCGCCGGGCGGATGGTGGGGCGCATTCTCGGCCGCTTCGGCTTCGACACCATCGGCATGTCGCTGAACCGTCGCCATGTCATGCTGTCTCGGGTGGTGCTCAAGAAGATGCAGGAGGGGTTCTCGATCGGCATCGCCACCGACGGGCCGAGCGGGCCGGCGCGCGTCGCCTCGACCGTGCCGCTGGTCTGGGCGCGGGCCTCGGGCGCGCCGGTCTTCGTGGTGGCCTTCTCGGCGCGGCGGGTGATCGAGCTACCGACCTGGGACCGGATGTGGCTGCCCGCGCCCTTCACACGCGGGGCGCTGATGTGCCGGCAATGGGAGGCGGCGGTGCCGCGCAAGGCCACGGAGGACGAGATCGAGGCGCTGCGGTTGGAGCTGGAAGCGGCGCTCGACGCGGTGACCGAGGCGGCGGACGAGGCGGCAGGCCGCGGCGGCTGATCCGTCGCCGTGCCGAACGCAAAAGGACCGCGCCCCCGGCGCGGCCCCCTGTGAATTTCCGGCCCTCGTCGGACCGTATGGGGCGGGCGCCGGGGCGCCCTTTGGGGGGCGAGACCCCCGGTGGGGGTCCCTGGTTCGCTCTGCGGCGGGGCCGCCGTTACTCGATGATCTTCGAGACCACGCCGGCGCCAACCGTGCGGCCGCCCTCGCGGATGGCGAAGCGCAGGCCGTCCTCCATGGCGATCGGGGCGATCAGCTCGACGGTGAAGCCGACATTGTCGCCCGGCATCACCATCTCGGTGCCCTCCTTCAGCGTCACCGTGCCGGTCACGTCGGTGGTGCGGAAGTAGAACTGCGGATGGTAGTTGTTGAAGAACGGCGTGTGCCGACTGCCCTCGTCC
>JAGRMU010000197.1 GCA_020441165.1 Sedimentitalea sp. | reverse complement strand
TCGACGCGATCATCTACACGGTCGGGCACCCCAACGGCTCGATCCAGGAAGCGGTCTCGACCGTCGACGCGGTGATCGTGCCGGTGGAAGGCCCCGAGATCGACGCGCTGATCGCCGACAACCCGTTCTACGCCAAGGCGGTGATCCCGGGCGGCATGTACAAGGGAACCGACGCGGACGTGAACACGTTCGGCGTCAAGGCGACCTTCGTGACATCGGCGGATGTGCCCGACGACGTGGTCTATGAGGTGGTCAAGGCGGTGTTCGACANNTCGACAATTTCGACCGGTTCAAGCGCCTGCACCCGGCCTTCGAGAACCTGACCGAGGAAGGGATGATCTCGGAAGGCCTGTCGGCTCCGCTGCATCCGGGCGCCGAGAAATACTACAAGGAGCGGGGCTGGATGTAACGCCGCCCCCGACCCCATGACACTGCACGCGGCGGCCCGACCCGCCGCGTGCGACACGACCAAGAAGACCAAGAACAACAAACGCAAACAGGGACGCGACCGCTGCCGGTGACCGATGTCGCCGACCGGCGCGCAGGGACGCAGATGTCGAACTCGGATCAGCAGCAGGCCGCCGCCGTCGAGGCCGAGGCCAGCGGACGCGGCGGGCTCAGCCAGGCCGAACTGGACGAACTGGTCGCCTCCTCCGATACCGGCGGGCGATCGGCCACCGGCAAGGTCGGCGTGTTCCTGACCCTGGTGGCGCTGGCCTGGTCGCTGTTCCAGCTGTGGATCGCCTCGCCGATCCCGTTCATCGTCGGCTGGGGGGTGTTCAACGACACCGAGGCCCGCTCGATCCATCTGGCCTTTGCCATCTTCCTGGCCTTCGCCGCCTTCCCGGCGGCGCGCACGCCGTTCCAGCTGGCCCTCGGGATGGTGATCCCGGCGCTTCTGGCGGCGCTGTTCATGATCGGCGCCAAGGACAGCGTCAGCATCTGGTGGATCCCGGCGCTGGCAGCCCTGCTGATCACCGCGATCCTGCTCGGCTCGCCCAAGGACCGGATCCCGGTCTGGGAATGGGCGCTGGCGGTGGCGGGGGCTGCCACGGCGCTTTATCTCTATGTCTTCTACCGCGAAATCTCGGGCCGGGTCGGGGCGCCGATCCTGCAGGATTACGTGGTCTCGGTGGCCGGTCTGATGCTGCTGCTCGAAGCCACCCGCCGCTCTCTGGGACCGGCGCTGATGATCGTGGCCTCGGTGTTCCTGATGTACACGGTGCTTGGCCCCTACATGCCCAGCATCATCGCCCACAAGGGCAACAGCCTTTCGGAGATCGTCAACCACCAGTGGATCACCACCGAGGGCGTCTTCGGCATCGCGCTGGGAGTCTCGACCTCCTTCGTGTTCCTCTTCGTGCTGTTCGGCTCGCTGCTGGACCGGGCCGGGGCGGGCAACTATTTCATCCAGGTGGCGTTCTCTCTGATGGGCCACATGAAGGGCGGGCCGGCCAAGGCGGCGGTGGTGTCCTCGGCGATGACCGGGCTGATCTCGGGCTCGTCCATCGCCAACGTGGTGACCACCGGCACCTTCAC
>JAGRMU010000196.1:1713-3136 GCA_020441165.1 Sedimentitalea sp. | reverse complement strand
AATGCCGCCAATGCCCGCTGGGGCAGCCTTTACGACGCGCTCTACGGCACCGACGCCATGGGCAGCGCGCCGCCGCCGGGCGGCTATGACCGCGGGCGCGGCGCCCGGGTGGTGGCGCGGGCGCGGGTGTTCCTCGACGAGGCCTTTCCTATCGAGGGCACCAGCCATGCCGACGCGCGGCGCTATCACGTCCATGACGGCCAGCTGCTGATCGACGATCACCCGCTGCAGGAGCCGGAGAAATTCGCCGGCTACCGCGGAAATCCGCGCGCCCCCGAGGCGGTGCTGCTGGTCAATCACGGGCTGCATGTCGCGCTGGTCTTCGACCGGGCGCACATGATCGGCAGCCACGACCAGGCGGGCCTCGCCGACGTGCGGCTGGAAAGCGCGATGACCGCGATCATGGATTGCGAGGATTCGGTGGCCTGCGTCGACGGCGAGGACAAGGTCCAGGCCTATGGCAACTGGCTGGGGCTGATGCAGGGCGACCTGCAGGAGACCGTCGAGAAGGGCGGGCGCGCCACGCTGCGCACGCTCAACCCCGATCTCGACTTCACCGCGCCCGATGGCCGGCCGATGACGGTCAAGGGCCGCGCCCTGATGTGGGTGCGCAATGTCGGGCTGCTGATGACCAACCCGGCGGCCTTGGACCGCGACGGGAACGAGGCCTTCGAGGGGCTGCTCGACGGGTTGATCACGGTGATGATCGCGATGCACGACCTCAAGCGCGAAGGCGGCAACTCGGTCAGGGGCTCGGTCTACGTGGTGATGCCCAAGCTGCACGGGCCGGACGAGGTGGCCTATGTCGACGGCAATTTCGCGATCATCGAGGAGATCCTCGGCCTGCCGCGCAACACCGTCAAGCTGGGCATCATGGACGAGGAGCGCCGCACCTCGGTCAACCTCAAGGACTGCATCCGCGCCGCCAGGGCCCGCGTCGCCTTCATCAATACCGGATTTCTCGACCGCACCGGCGACGAGATCCACACCTCGATGGAGGCCGGCGCCTTCAGCCGCAAGGACTTCATCAAGCGCAAGGACTGGATCGGCGCCTACGAGGACCGCAACGTCGATATCGGCCTCGAATGCGGGCTGCAGGGCAGGGCGCAGATCGGCAAGGGCATGTGGGCGATGCCCGACATGATGGCGGCGATGCTGGACCAGAAGATCGCCCATCCCCGCGCCGGGGCCAACACCGCCTGGGTGCCCAGCCCGACCGCGGCGACCCTGCACGCGCTGCATTATCACAAGGTCGACGTCTTCGCGGTGCAGGATCGGCTGAAGGCCGGCGGGCGGCGCGCCCATGTCGACGCGGTTCTGGACATTCCGCTGGCCACCTACCGGCGCTGGAGCGACGCCCAGAAGATCCGCGAGGTCGAGAACAACGCGCAAGGCATCCTCGGCTACGTGGTGCGCTGGATCG
>JAGRMU010000196.1:0-1687 GCA_020441165.1 Sedimentitalea sp. | reverse complement strand
TCAACGATGTCGGCCTGATGGAGGACCGCGCCACCTGCCGGATCTCGGCCCAGCACATCGCCAACTGGCTGCATCACGGCGTGGTCAGCGCCGAGCAGGTGCGCGCCGCGATGGAGAAGATGGCCGCCGTGGTGGACAAGCAGAATGCCGGCGATCCGCTCTATTCGCCGATGGCGCCGGGCTTCGACGGCATCGCCTACCAGGCGGCCTGCGATCTGGTGTTCAAGGGCCGGGTGCAGCCCTCGGGCTATACCGAGCCGATCCTGCACGCCCGGCGGCTGGAACTGAAGGCGGCGAACCGGGGCTGACGGAGTGCCGCCGAGGGGGCTGTCTGCCCCCTCGGTCTCCCCCGAGAGTATTTGGTGCAAGAGGAAAAGGGGATCGAAGACATGGCGATTTCACTCAGGAAGGCGCGGACGATCATCCGCAAGGCGCTGGAGAAGGGCCGCGAGATGGAGCTGAAACCGATGTCGGTGGTGGTTCTGGACGCGGGCGGCCATGTCCAGGCCTTCGAGCGCGAGGACAGCGCCTCGCCCGGGCGCTTCGCGATCGCCCACGGCAAGGCCCATGGTGCGATCATGCTGGGCATGGCGGGCAGCGCGCAGATGAAGCGGGCCGAGGACCAGGCCTATTTCATCGGCGCGGTGAACGGCGTCTTCGGCGGCCAGCTGATACCGGTGCCGGGCGGCGTGCTGGTGCGCGACAAGCGCGGCGCGGTGATCGGCGCGGTCGGGGTCACCGGCGACACTTCGGACAGGGACGCGGCCATCGCCCTGGCGGGCATCGAGGCGGCGGGGCTGGTCGGCGAGATCTGAGCGCGGCCCCGGCGCCTGTGCATTCCGGCACGGGCGCGTCGCAGGGGGAAACGGCGCAGGCGGGTGTTGCCGCCTTGCCCGCTCCGGAGTAGTTTGGGCGCAAAGAGCAAACACAGGCATCCCCATGGCGCGCCCGATTGTCGGCATCATCGGCAACTCCTACCTGCTCAACGACCAGTATCCGGCCCATGCCGGGGGGACGATGAACTCGCAGGCGGTGGCCGAGGTCTCGGGCTGCCTGCCGCTCCTGATCCCGGCCGATCCGCGTTTCGTCTCGGTGACCGAGTTGCTGGAGACCTGCGACGGCTTCCTGCTGACCGGCGGGCGCCCCAACGTGCATCCCGAGGAATACGGCGAGGCGGCGACCGAGGCCCATGGCGCCTTCGACCGCGGCCGGGATGCCATCGTTCTGCCGCTGGTGCGCGCCTGTGCCGAACGCGGCCAGCCCTTCTTCGGCATCTGCCGGGGGTTCCAGGAGGTCAACGTGGCGATGGGCGGCACGCTATACCCCGAGATCCGCGACCTGCCGGGGCGGATGAACCACCGGATGCCCCCCGACGGCACGCTGGAAGAGAAGTTCGCCCTGCGTCATGCGGTGAGCGTGACGCAGGGCGGGGTGTTCCACCGCCTGTTCGGGGCCACCGAGGTGATGACCAACACCCTGCACGGGCAGGGGATCAAGCGCGCGGGCTGCGGCATTGTCATCGACGGGCAGGCCGGGGACGGCACCCCCGAGGCGATCTATATCGACGCCGCGCCGGGCTTTACCCTCTCGGTGCAATGGCACCCCGAATGGAACGCGGCCAACGATCCGGTCTCGCGCCCGCTGTTCCGGGCCTTCGGCGAGGCGGTGCGGGCCTGGGCCGGCGAGC
>JAGRMU010000195.1:6041-6205 GCA_020441165.1 Sedimentitalea sp. | reverse complement strand
ACGGTGCGCACGCCCGATGGCGAGGAGGACAGCGCGACGGTGACGGTGCTGGTGCATCCCATCGACCAGCAGGTCGAGCCGCCGCAGGTCGATCCCGGAGACGGCTGGGCGAAGAACGACGCGGCCACCGTGGGGGTCTGGCGCAGCGGGCTGATCCGGGTCGA
>JAGRMU010000195.1:0-5931 GCA_020441165.1 Sedimentitalea sp. | reverse complement strand
CCCAAGGGCACGCTGAACTTCGAGCCCGCGCGGGGCCTGCAGATGGAGCCGATCTGGCTGCCGCCGCCCGAGGCGGTGGCGGCGCGGGCGGTCGAGATCGCCCGCGACGGGTTCCGCGGCACCACGCTCTGGGAGCATGTCGGCTATTCGCTGTTCCGGGTCATGGTCGGCTTCTTCTTCGGCGCGCTGCTGGGCATCCCGCTGGGCTATGCCATGGGCCTCAGCGACTGGTTCCGCGGCTGGTTCGACCCTATCGTCGAGTTCATGCGGCCGGTGCCGCCGCTGGCGCTGATCCCGCTGGTGATCATCTGGGCGGGGATCGGCGAGACCGGCAAGATCATCCTGCTCTTTCTCGCGGCGCTCTGGATCATGGCCATCGCCGCGCGCTCGGGCGTGTCGGGGGTGAGCATCTCGAAGGTCCATGCCGCCTATTCGCTGGGCGCCAGCAAGCCGCAGATCATGCGCCACGTTATCGTGCCGAATTCCTTGCCCGAGATCTTCACCGGGGCGCGGGTGGCGATGGGGGTCTGCTGGGGCACGGTGGTCGCCGCCGAACTGGTGGCTGCCGAGAAGGGCGCGGGGATGATGATCATGGTCGCGTCGAAGTTCCAGAACACCGACATCGTGATCATGGGCATCATCCTGATCGGGGTGATCGGCTTCGGCATCGACATGCTGATGCGGTGGGCCGAGCGCATCCTTGTGCCCTGGAAAGGTCGGGTCTGAGGCGGGGGCGGTCGGGACCAAGGCCTGCCCACCCGTCACCCGCTCAGGCGAAGGAGCGGATCGTCGCCAGCGCGCCGTCCAGCGCCTTGCCCTCGACGTCCTGAAGCGCCGCTTCGCGCAGCCGGCGCACCCAGTCGGCGGCATCGGCGCGGCCGGCCACCGCGTCGGCCCCGTCCATCACCTTGTCGAATTTCGACATGCCCCGCGCATGGGTGTCGGAGTAGCCCTTGATCAGGCGGTGGCAGCGCAGGATCTCGACCGCCAGATCGTAATCGCGCGCGCGCGCCGTCAGGGCGCGGTCCAGCCACCGTTCCAGGTGCGCCATCTCGACCGCGTGGCGATGGGTGCGCAGGCGGTAACCGCGCAGCCCCCCGAGCAGGTGCAGGATCGCGAAGCCCGGCAGACCGTCGCTGCGGATCCGCCGCCCGCGATTGACCCAGCGGTCGAGCCGCGCCAGCCGCTCGGGCCGGGCCTCGACCCAGGCGCCCCAGCGCGCGGGCAGCATCCCCGCCACCTCCTCGCCGCGCGGGTGCAGGAACTCGGTCAGGTGGAGCCCATGGTCCGGCCCTGCCGCCATCTCGGCGCGGATCCGGGCGAAGCGCGCCGGCCGGGTCTTGAGGTCGGCGACCCGGATGATGTCGTCATAGGCCATGGCATTGGCGATGTGCCGCGCCGCCTCGACGCCGAGCAGATGGCCGCGCCCGGCCGCGTCCTGCTTTAGCACCGCATCGAGTCGATCGAGATAGTCGGCGCCATAGCTTGCGTCCTGGAAATCCACCACCTTGCGCAGACCGGCCACCGCCATCTCCGCCACCGGAGCGGGCAGTGCCGCAACCCGCGCCGCCAGCCCCTGCCAGTCTGTGAGCGCACCCTCGGGGCCGGAGGGGGTGGGCGTCGATACCGCTGCCGGGGCGCTTGCGGCGGGCGCCGGCGGGGCCGTCACCGCGTCGAAGCCGGCGGCGAAGGCGCGCAGGCTGGGTTCGACCCCCTTGCCGCCGGTGCGGATCGCCGCCTCGAAGGCCTCGCGACCGAAGGGGAGCGCCCCGGACCCGGCCAGCGCGCCGAAGAGCGCGGCCGAGATCACTGAGCCGGCCTCGCGGGCCAGCGCGTCCATGTCCGCCAGGATCAGCCGCCGCGCCGCGATCTCGGCCGCCGCGCGCACTTCGCCGGCATCGGCGATGCCGTCCCCCGGCACGGTCTTTTCCGAGACCGCCAGCGCCCGGTGGGTCGAGCCGATCAGCACCGTGCGGTCGGGGGTGACGAAGCCGCGCAGGATGGCGCGGCCCGCCTCCATCATCTCGGCGGCGATCAGGATGTCCACGTCGCCCGAAGCCGGGGCGAGGGCGAAGACCGGCGCGCCGCCCCGGTCGGGGGTCATCTCGATATAGTAGATCGTGGCGCCGGTGCGCTGCGCCACCCCGGCCACCGAGGTCGCCTGGCAGGCATAGCCCTGCGACCGGGCCAGTGCCTCGATCCAGCCGGCGAGCACGCCGCCGCCCTGCCCGCCGACCGCCATCACCGCCAGCTTGATGATCTCGCCGGTCGCCGTGTCCGGCGCCACGGCCTGCAGACGCGGCGCGTTCATGGCGCCACCTCGTCGAAGCGCAGCCGCCGCGCGGCGCGGCGCCGTTGCAGCCAGCCGATTATGCTCTCGCGCCATGCCGCGCGGGTCCGCTCGAACCGCCCCGGATTGTGCACCAGGTCGGCGCGGTAGAAGGAGGGGCAGAGGATCGCGGCATCGGCGACCTCGCCGCAGTTGCCGCAGCCGACGCAGCTCTGGTCGATATGGGCGACCGGATCCTCGCGCAGCGGATCGTCGAGCCGCTTCAGCGACAGCGACGGGCAGCCCGAGAGCCGGATGCAGGCGTGATCGCCGGTGCAGATCGCGGCATCGACGCCGAAGCGGGGCGCCTCGACGCGCCGCCCGGCCTGCACCGCCTGCGCGCGCAGCGGCCTCTCGCGCCGCTGCCGGTTCAGCATGCATTCCGAGGCGGCGACGATCACCTTCGGCCCGGCATGGTCGGTGGTCAGCGCCTCGCGCAGCACCGCGACCATCTGCGGCACGTCATAGGTGCGGTCGATCTGGCGGATCCATTCGACGCCGACGCCCTTCAGCGCGGCGCTGATCGGGTTGTTGGTCGCCTTGGTGGCATTGGCGGCGCGGCTGCTGAGCACGTCCTGCCCGCCGGTCGCGGCCGAGTAGAAGTTGTCGACGATCACCACCACCGAATCGGAGCGGTTGAACACCGCGTTGCCGATCGAGCTGGACAGCCCGTTGTGCCAGAACCCGCCATCGCCCAGGATCGAGATCGCCCGGCGCGCGCCGCCGCCGTCGAAGGCGGCGTTCGAGGCCGGACCCAGCCCGTAGCCCATGGTCGAGCCGCCGATCTCGAAGGGCGGCAGGGTGGCGAAGAGGTGACAGCCGATATCGCCGGTGATCTGGTGCTGGCCCAGCTCCTGCTCGACCAGTTTCAGCGCCGCGAAGATCGGCCGCTCGGGGCAGCCGGTGCAGAAGCCGGGCGGGCGGATCGGCACGGTCTTGCCCAGGTCGGGCAGCGCCGGGGGCGGGGTGTTGGGCGCGCGCACCTGCCCGGGCAGCAGGTCCGGGGCATGGGCCTTCAGGAAGCCGGTGATCCCGTCCAGCATCACCTGCCCGGTATATTCGCCGGCCATCGGCAGAAGATCCTTGCCGTGCAGCGCCAGCGTGCTGTTCGCGCGGTAGAGCAGCGCCGCCAGCTGCTGCTCGATGAACTCGGGCTGGCCCTCCTCGATCACCAGCAGCGCCGACTTGCCGGCGCAGAACGCCTCGAACTCATCCGGCACCAGCGGGTAGGTGACGTTGAGCACGTAGAGCGGCACCTGCGTGGCCCCGTCGATATCGGCCAGGCCCAGCCGTTGAAGCGCGCGGATCACGCCGTTGTACATGCCGCCCTGCAGGACGATGCCGACCGGGGCCTCGGCGGGACCGAAACGCTCGTTCAGCCCATGCTCGGCGATGAACTTCTGCGCGGCGGGCCAGCGGGTCTTCACCTTGTCCTGCTCGTGGGCATAGGACATCGGCGGCAGCACCACGCGGGCGAAATCCCGGCGCGGCTGGGCCAGCGCGTCGCGCACGGTCAGCGGCGGCGGCCGGTTGTCGCGGGTGGCGAACTGGCCTGTGACGTGGCAGGAGCGGATCCGCACCATCAGCATCACCGGCGTGTTGCTGGCCTCGCTGAGCGCGAATCCGTCGCCCACCGCCTTGGTGATCGAGGGCAGGTTGGGGCGTGGATCGAGCAGCCAGAACTGCGATTTCATCGCGAAGGCGTGGCTGCGCTCCTGCATGATCGAGCTGCCCTCGCCGTAATCCTCGCCGACGATGATCAGCGCGCCGCCGGTCACCCCCGACGAGGCGAGGTTGGCCAGCGCGTCCGAGGCGACGTTGACCCCGACCGGCCCCTTGAAGGTGACCGCGCCGCGGATCGGGTAATGCACCGAGGCCGCCAGCATCGCCGCCGCCGCCGCCTCCGAGGCATTGGCCTCGAAGCGCACGCCCAGCTCGGCCAGCAGCTCCTGGGCATCGGCCAGCACGTCCATCAGGTGGCTGATCGGCGCGCCCTGGTAGCCGCCGACATAGCCGACGCCGTTCTCCAGCAGCGCCTTGGTGATCGCCAGGATCCCCTCGCCGGTGAAGATGTCGCCCTGCCCCTTGCGCAGATGCGCGACCTCGGCCTTGAACGAACGCTCTGCCATCCCGCCCCTCCTCAGATCTCGTGCTTGCGGATGTTGCGGAGCATCCGTTGCAGAATGCCGACGAACAGGCGCTGCTCGTCCGGTGCGATGCCCGCGAACATGCGCTCGAAGAATACCGCCATGTGCGGCCAGAGCCGCTCGAAGGCGGCGCGGCCGGCGTCGGTCAGGAAGATGCGGGTGGCGCGGCTATCCTCGACATCGCCCTGCCGGCGCACCAGCCCGTCGCGTTCCAGCGCGTCGAGCGCCCGGCTGAGGGTGGATTGCGGCACGATCGCATGGACCGCCAGATCGCGGATCAGCGGCCCGTCTCTCACCGACAGAACCGCCAGCGCCCGCATCTGCGGCGTGGTCAGCCCCAGCGCCGCCAGCTCCTGGCGCAGGCTGGCATTGTAGCGCCCCATGATCCGGTTCATCAGGTAGGGCGCGAAATTCTCCAGCCCGATCTCGTCCAGCCGCGGCGCGGGCGGCGGCGCCATCGCCGCCCGCCCGGTCATCGCCGCCTCCCGCACCGCGCCCTAGCCCCGCGGCACCAGCGCCAGCGCCCGGATCGGGCTGCCGGTGCCGCGGGCGATCTTCAGCGGCGCCGCGATCAGGATCGCCCCCTTGGGCGGCAGCCTGTCGAGATTGGCGAGGCTGGCGAGGCCGAAGCAGTCGTCGCGATGCAGCATGTTGTGCGCGGGATAGGGCGGATCCATGCCGCCGGCCTGGCCGGCATCGGTGCCGATGCACTGGCTGCCCCAGCCGACGATCTTCTTCGACAGCAGGTATTCGATGCAATCGGGCGTCGGACCGGGGGAATGGGGCCCGGTCTCGTCGGTGTTCAGGAACGCAGCCTCGTCCCCGGCGCGCTTGTCCCAGTCCGAGCGCAGCACCACCCATTCGCCCGCGCCGATGGCGCCATGTTCCTCCTCCCAGGCCTTCACGTCCTCGGCGGTGAGCAGGAAATCGGGGTTCTCGGCCACCTCCGCCGAGCGGTCGATGACGTTGACCGGCGCGATCAGGCGCTGCACGTCCAGCGTGTCGGTATAGCCGTCGGCATAATCCCGGCCGGTGATCCAGTGATGGGGCGCATCGAAATGCGTGCCCGAATGTTCGCCCAGCTTCAGCCAGTTCCAGGCGAAGAACGGTCCGTCCTCGTCGTATTCGCTGATCTTGTGGATCTCGACCTTGGGGGTGTTCTTGGCGAAATCCGGCGGCAGTTGCAGGATCGGGGTCTCCGGCCCCAGCACGCCGCTGCAATCCACCACTTCGACCCCGCCCGAGGCGAGCAGCCCGCCCAGGCTTTCCAGCATCTTCGCCGCGTTCATCGTGCTCTCCCTGATTTTTTGTCCGCGTGCGGCGATGCTAGCCGGATTTATATGCATTTGCAACTATTCTCGCGGCCGCGCGCCGCTGCGGATTGCGCTTCCGGCGGCGTGCGTTACCCTCGGCGCAGGCAGTCGGACAGAGGGGGACGAGATGGCGGCGGAGCAT
>JAGRMU010000194.1 GCA_020441165.1 Sedimentitalea sp. | reverse complement strand
TGAATTGTATTGCGTGGCTGTTGATCATCGCTGATTTGCCACGGGCCGTCTGTGACGTGGTTCACACAGCAGAATGCGAGACGTTTCCGTAGCGCCGCGAACTTTCCGATGAACCGCCGCTCCGGGTGCGGACCGACCGGCGCCCGCCCGAACTGCAGGCCGACCCGGTTTTCCGGTCCATTGCACGAGGCGTGCGCCGCCGTCGAGCCGTCAACCGGCGACACCGGGCATGGTGTTGCGCTGAAAGGCTGTCGGGATTTGTTCGGCGCGGAGCGAGGAGGCTCCGCGCCGGAAGGCCCGGCCCTACTCGGCCGGCACGTATTCCGGGCCGAGGGCCGAGAGGCCCTTGAGGATGTCGATCGCGTAGGCCAGCTGATAGTCCTCCTCGCGCAGGCGGGCGGTGGCCTCGGCCTTGGCGCGGTCCGCCTCGATCTGCCGGATCTCGTCCTCGGACAGGCTGTCATTGTTCAGCCGCCCGCGCAGATCCGCCTCGGATCGGTTCAGCGCCGAGGACTTGGCGTCCTCCTCCTCTTCGGAGACGGCGGGCCGGCGCGGCTGCTCGACGACGATGTCGGGCGACACGCCGAGGGCCTGGATCGACCGGCCCGACGGCGTGTAGTAACGCGCCGTGGTCAGGCGCATCGCGCCGTCGCCGCGCAGCGGCATCACCGTCTGGACCGAGCCCTTGCCGAAGCTCTTTGTGCCGACCACGATGGCGCGGCGGTGGTCCTGCAGGGCGCCGGCGACGATCTCGGAGGCCGAGGCCGAACCGCTGTTGATCAGCACCACGATCGGCTTGCCCATCGCCAGATCGCCCTCGGTCGCGTTGAAACGCTCGCCATCCTCGGGGTCACGGCCGCGGGTGCTGACGATCTCGCCCTTCTCCAGGAAGGCGTCCGAGACCTGGATCGCCTGGTTGAGCAGCCCGCCGGGGTTGTTGCGCAGGTCGAGAACGATGCCGTTGATGTTGTCGATGCCGCCCGCCGCCTCGATCTGCTCCTTCAGCCCCGCCTCGAGGTTCGGCGTCGTCTGATCGTTGAAGGTGGTGACCCGCAGCACCACGCTTTCGCCCTCGGTGCGCGAGCGCACGGCGGTCAGCTTGATGGTGTCGCGGATGATCGACACGTCGAAAGGCTCGTCGACGCCCTCGCGCACCACGGTGATGACGATCTCGGAGCCGACCGGGCCGCGCATCAGCTCGACCGCCTTGTCGAGGGTCAGCCCCAGCACGCTTTCGCCGTCCACATGGGTGATGAAATCGCCCGCCTCGATGCCGGCCTCGGCCGCCGGGGTGTCGTCGATCGGCGAGACCACCTTCACGAAGCCCTCTTCCTGGGTGACCTCGATGCCCAGCCCGCCGAACTCGCCGCGGGTCTGCACCCGCATCGCCTCGGCAT
>JAGRMU010000002.1 GCA_020441165.1 Sedimentitalea sp. | reverse complement strand
CCTCGATGTCGCGTTTCATCGCGATACGGCAGTTCGAGGTGCCGATGAACGCATCGCCCAGCCCTTCCTGCATCGCCTGCACGCACCAGTCCTGCCAAAGGAAGGAATGCCGCCGCCGCGTGCCGAAATCGGCGATGCTCAGATCCTCGATCGGGCGCAGGCGCTCGATCTTCTCCCAGACCCGGGTCATGGCGCGGGCATAGAGCACCTGCAGCTCGAACCGGCCCATCCGGTCGAGCACCGCGCGCCCGCGCAGCTCCATCAGCACCGCCAGGGCGGGGATTTCCCAGAGCATCACCTCGGGCCAGCGCCCCTCGAAGGTCAACTCGTACTGATCGCCCTTGCGCTCGAGCTGGTAGGGCGGCAGGCGCAGGGCCTCGAACCATTCCATGAAATCCGAGCGGAACATCTGGCGCTTGCCATAGAACATGTTGCCGCGCAGCCAGGTGCTTTCGCCGCGGCTCAGCGACAGCGAGCGGATGTGATCGAGCTGCTCGCGCAGCTCGCCCTCGTCGATCAGATCGGCGAGCGGGACATGCGTTGCGCGGTTGATCAGCGAAAACGTGACATCGGTGTCCGGCTTGTTGCGGAAAATCGACTGGCACATCAAAAGCTTGTAGAAATCCGTGTCGATCAGCGACCGGACGATCGGGTCGATCTTCCACTTGTGATTGTAGACGCGCGTCGCGATGTCCAAGGCCGGCCTCGTCGGTTACCCCAGCGTGATACGTCAGCGCGGCGAGCGGCGCAAAGCGAAATCAGCCGGTCGACTGGGCCGCCAGGCCGGCGAAATGCCGGGTCATCGCCTCGATCAGGTCGGCCCGGCGCACCGGCTTGGTCAGAAACCCGTCCATCCCGGCGGCGAGGCAGGCGGTGCGGTCGGACTCGAACGCGTTGGCAGTCAGCGCCAGGATCACCGGCCGGGCGCCGTGCCGGGCCCGGATCCGGCGCGTCGCCTCGATGCCGTCGATGACCGGCATCGACATGTCCATGAAGATCAGGTCCGGCCGGTGGCTGTCGGTCATCGCCACCGCCTGCTGGCCGTCATGGGCGAAATCGAGAGCGACCGGGATGTTGCGCAGGAACTTGGTGATCAGCAGCCGGTTCACCTTGTTGTCCTCGGCCACGAGGATGCGCTTGCCGGTGAGCGCGCGCAGATGCGCCGCGCGGTCCCGTTCCGGCACGCGCGTGACGGCCGGCGGCGCCGCGGCGAGGTCCATGTCGATGACGAACCCGAAGCAGGATCCGGCGCCGGGGGTCGAGGTGACCGACATCGCGCCGCCCATCTCCTCGACCAGCATCCGCGAGATGGTCAGGCCCAGCCCGGTGCCGCCGAAGCGGCGCGCGGTGCTGGCCTCGGCCTGCGAGAAGCGCTCGAACACATGCGCCAGCCGGTCCTCGGGGATGCCGATGCCGGTATCGGCGACCTCGACCCCCAGCAGCAGGCGCTCCGCCTTCGGCTGCACCCGCACCCGCACCGAAACCGACCCGGCTTCGGTGAACTTGATGGCGTTGCCGATCAGGTTGATCAGCACCTGGCGCAGCCGCCCGTCATCGGCGCGCACCCTTTGCGGCATCTCGGTTTCCAGATCGAGGCTCAGCGCCAGGCCCTTGTCGCGGGCCTGCGGGCGCAGCAGCTGCACGGTGTCCTCGAGGCAGGCGGCGAGGTCGAAATCGACCGGGCTGAGCGCCATCTTGCCGGCATCGAGCTTGGACAGGTCGAGGATGTCGTTGATGATGGTCAGGAGCGCCAGGGCCGAGCTGCGGATGGTCTCGGCATAGAGCCTTTGCTCCTGGCTGAGGCGGGTTTCGCAGATCAGGTCGGCCATGCCGATCACCCCGTTCATCGGGGTGCGGATCTCGTGGCTCATGGTGGCGAGAAACTCGGCCTTGGCACGGGCGCCTTCCTCGGCCGCGTGGCGGGCCTGGGCCATCTCGGCGGCATGGCGCTTGGCGGCGGTGATGTCGCGCTCGATCGCCACCATCATCTCGACACGCCCCTCGGCGTCGAGGATCGGCACCTGGTTGGTCTCCATCCAGATCGCGCACCCGTCGCGGGTCACGTTCTCGAGCTCGCCGCGGAAGGGCCGACCCTCGCGGATCGCCTCGGCCAGCCCGGCGAGGGTCCCGGCATCGGTCGCCGGCCCGTTGAGCAGGTCGCCCGGCATCCGGCCGATCGCCTCCTGCGCGCCGTAGCCGGTGATCCGGGTGAATGCCTCGTTGACCCAGGTGATGCGGCCCTCGGGATCGGTGAGGAACACGCTGTCATTGGCATTCCGCGCGACCAGCGAGAGTTGCTGCGCCTCCTTCTGGCGCAGCACCAGCTCGCGGTTGGCCGCTTCCAGCGCCCGGCTCTGCTCGATCAGCGCCAGGGTATTGGTCCGGTTGCGCCGGAACCCCTCGTTCACGTGCTTGAGGAAGGCATGGACCATCAGCCCCAGCATCAGCGTGCCGATGGCGTTCATCGCGAAGCCCGGCAGCGGCGCCTCGCGGATCAGCAGATCGCCGAGGAAAAGGGCCGCGGCGCTCAGCGCATAGACCGCCAGCCGCGCCACCGCCGCGCCGCGGTGGAAGGGCATCACCAGCCCGCCATTGATCGCCGCCCCGGCCAGGAAGGCGATGGCGAAGAGCGGCGAGAACCGGCTCATCTCGCCGAACCAGGACAGACCCACGCAAAACGCGATGGTCGCGGCCTGAAAGCCTGCCGTCGCGGCGCTGATCGCATAGATGCGCGCCAGATCCGCGCCCGTCGCCCGGCGCCGCAGGGCCGATCTCAGGTAGAGGCAATCGACGGCCTCGCCGAAGAGCGCCACCAGCACCGCCAGCAGCCCGACCGCCGGCCCGTCCATGGCGAAGAGCACGCAGCCGCCCACGAAGGTCATCACCTGGCGGCCGGCGAAATGCCGCACGCGCCCCCGGGCATAGCGGACCCACAGGCCTTCGCGGCTGAAATTGCGGTCGAATTCGGTCAGCTGGTCGGCGTCGGCCGACATCGGCTGCTGCATGACCGGCCCCCGGAGTTGCTGCGCTTCGTCAGCCCCCAGTTACCGCCCGCGAGGTTAAGATTTCGCAACCGCCGTCAGATCAGGGTGACGCCCGCCCGGCGCATCGCCTCGGTCGCCGCGGCCAGCGATCCGTCCAGGTCGATGGCCCGGCAGGCCCCCATCCGAACGGTGGTATCGAACCCCAGGCCCGCCGCGTCAACGGCCGAGAAATGCACGCAGAAATCGGTGGCGAGACCCACCAGCGTGAGCGCGTCGATCCCGCGGCTGCGCAGATAGCCCTCTAGTCCGGTCGGGGTCGCCTGATCGTTCTCGAAGAAGGCCGAGTAGCTGTCGATATCGTGCCGGAAGCCCTTGCGCAGGATCAGATCGCCGTCCTGGCGCAGATCGGAGTGAAAGGCGGCGCCGGTCGTGCCCTGGACACAGTGATCGGGCCACAGGACCTGCGGGCCATAGGGCATGTCGACGGTCTCGAAAGGGGTCCGCCCGGCATGGCTGGAGGCGAAGGAGGAATGTCCCGCCGGATGCCAGTCCTGGGTCAGGATCACCGCGTCGAATTCGTCCATCATCGCGTTGATCCGCGCGACGATCGCATCCCCGCCGGGCACGGCCAGGGCGCCGCCGGGGCAGAAATCGTTCTGCATGTCGATCACGATCAGGGCATGGGTCATGGCGGTCTCCTCGCGTCGCATCCGGGGTAGGCGAAAACCCCGCCGCGCGTCAATCCGCAGCCTTGCACGGCAAAGCCCAAGGCCCTAGACCGCCGCGCATGTTCACCATCGCCGCGCTCTATCATTTCGCCCGCTTCGACGATCCCGCCGCGCTGAAGCCAGCGCTTGCCAGCCTCTGTTGCGCGCAGGGCGTCAAGGGCACGCTGCTGCTGGCGCCCGAGGGCATCAACGGCACCATCGCCGGCCCGCGCGGCGGGATCGACGCGGTTCTGGCGCATGTCCGCGCCCTGCCGGGATGCGCCGATCTGGAATGGAAGGAGGCGACCAGCCTCGATGCGCCCTTCGACCGGATGAAGGTGCGCCTGAAGCGCGAGATCGTCACCATGGGCCAGCCGGACGTCGATCCGCGCGCCCGGGTCGGGCACTATGTCGAACCTGCCGATTGGAACGCGCTGATCCGCAGCGATGACGTGGCGGTGATCGACACGCGCAACGACTACGAGGTCGAGATCGGCACGTTCGAGGGCGCCGTCGACCCGCAAACCCGCAGTTTCGGCGACTTCCCGGCCTGGTGGCAGGCCAATCGCGAGCGGTTCCACAACAAGCGCATCGCGATGTTCTGCACGGGGGGCATCCGCTGCGAGAAATCCACCAACTACGTGCTCGGGCAGGGGGTGGAGGAGGTCTATCACCTCAAGGGCGGGATCCTGAAATACCTCGAAGAGGTGCCCGCCGAGCAGAGCGCCTGGCAGGGCGCGTGCTTCGTCTTCGACAACCGGGTCAGCGTCGGGCACGGGTTGCGGCAGGGCCCGCATCTTCTTTGCCACGGATGCCGCCGCCCGATCCTGCCCGCCGACCGCGACCGGCCGGAATTCGAGGAAGGGGTGTCTTGCCACCGCTGCTTCGCCGAGACCTCGGAGGCCGACAAGGCCCGGTTCCGCGAGCGCCAGCGCCAGATCGCCCTGGCCCGCGCCCGCGGCGAGCGCCACCTGGGGCCGGCGGACTGATCAGGCCATCGCCAGTTTCGCCGCGCGCGGGCGCGAGCGCATCAGCAGCATCACCATGATCGCGATGTTCAGACCGTTCCAGGCGATGCCGTTGAGGAAGGCCATCCGGTAGCTGCCGGTCACGTCGAAGATCCAGCCCGACATCCAGCCCCCCAGCGCCATGCCGAGGATCGTCATCATCAGCACGAAACCGACCCGGGCGCCGGCCTCGCGGGCGGGCATGTACTCGCGCACCACCAGCGCATAGCTGGGCACGATGCCGCCCTGGGCCAGCCCGAACACCGCGCTGACCACGTAGAGCGAGACCATCCCGTCATAGGGCAGGTAGAGAAAGAGCGCGATGCATTGCAGGACCGAGCCGATCAGCAGGGTGCGCACCCCGCCCAGCCGGTCGGCCAGGAGACCCGAGATCACCCGGCTGACCACCCCGCCCAGCAGCATCAGCGACAGCATCTGCGCGCCCACCGCCGGCCCGTAGCCCAGACCGACGCAATAGGCGACGATATGCACCTGCGGCATCGACATCGCCACGCAGCAGCCGATGCCGGCGATGCCCAGCAGCCATTGCAGCGTGCGCGGCGAGAAGCCGGCGCTGAGCCGCTTCAGGGCCGAGGCGGCCTCGGCGGCACCATGCGCCTCAAGGGGCACGCGGCGGCGCAGCAGCAGCGACAGCGGGATCAGCACCGCCAGGGTGACGATGGCGAGGGTCAGGTAGACCTGGCGCCAGCCGCTGTCGGCCAGCATCCCGGCCAGCAGCGTCGGCCAGATCGCGCCCGA
>JAGRMU010000673.1:1111-1267 GCA_020441165.1 Sedimentitalea sp. | reverse complement strand
CGCGCCACAGCTGCCAGGAGGGCGATGCGGCCGGCGCCGGGTCAGGCGCCGTGTCGTTGGTTCCGGTGCGGGCGCCGTCCACCATCGAGCCGAGGGTGACATACACCCGGTCGGCGGCGCCGACGGCGACCCGCGTTCCGCCCGCAAGTCCGATCG
>JAGRMU010000673.1:0-1035 GCA_020441165.1 Sedimentitalea sp. | reverse complement strand
CCGCGCGCGACGAGCCAGTCGGTCAGCGGCGCGATCAGGCTGTCATACTGGTTGTAGCGGGTCCTCAGAACGCCGGCGATCCGGGTCAGGCCGGGCAGGAGATGGAGAAACCGGCGCATGTAGCGGCGCATCTCGGCCAGCGCATGCCAGGGCTGGAACGAGAACATCGTGCTCCACATGATCCAGAAATTGCCCTCGAAGAACCGCCGCTCGAACCACGAGCCGATGCTGCGTCCGGCAAGGGCGGTTTCGGGCGTGAGCAGCAGGCGGTTGAGCGCCACGACATCCTGCGCGGTCAGCCCCAGATGCGCCATGTCGGCCTTGCGGCCTGCCGCGATCAGCCGGCAGTTCGAGGATGCCCTGACCGCGGCGTTGAAGGCCAGGATGTCGTCGGTGACCGATATGCCGGGATCGTCCGGCGACGGGATATCGCTGAACAGATCGAAGGTGTTGACGAAATTCGGCTCGAACATCCGGCCGCCCCGGCTGAGATACCCCGAGCGATGATCGCCGGAGCCGTCGAGCGCGCCGCCCGGGCGGGGCTGGTCGTCGAAGATGCGGATCCGGCTGCCCGGGACCTTGGCGTCGCGGATCAGGGCCTTCGCCGCCGCCAGCGCGGCGATGCCGCCACCGATCATGTAGTGCCGGCCAGGGTCGGTCTGGGGCGTCATCGGCGTGTTCCTTCCAGGGGCGGGGTTTCCGAGGTCGCCGGGTGCGATCCGGCGATGCCCTAAAGCCCAGAATAGGCAGGGTTCGACCGGCTCGGGTTGACATGGGTCATGGTGCGGATGCGAATTCCGGTCGACGGGTATCGGGCGCGGCGGTGCCGCGACCTGAGCGCTGGCCTGTTCCCGGGGTGCGGTATAGGCTGTGCGCCAGAGGCTGTCGGGCATTGCAGGAACATGGAGCGCGAAGAATGGCGCTGAGCAGGGAGTTGCGGATCGCGGCGCATCGGGCGGCGCTGGCGCTGCTCGGCGCGGGCGCGGCGCTGGGCCTGTGGCTGCTGACCGACATCTGGGCCGAGCCCGGTCTGCC
>JAGRMU010000193.1:1230-1406 GCA_020441165.1 Sedimentitalea sp. | reverse complement strand
GGCACCGTCAGCAACAGCGCCCGCTCGTCTCCGGTCAGCTTCGCATCGCCTGATTTGCGGCGCTTTTCGGAGATGTCGCAGAGGCGCCGAAAGAGGGTCTCTTCCATCCCGAGGCGCCGGAACAGCGGGTGATCGGTGCCGTCGCGGCCGAAGGTATGGGTCAGCGTCTCGATCAC
>JAGRMU010000193.1:690-1154 GCA_020441165.1 Sedimentitalea sp. | reverse complement strand
CCGTCCTGGCTGATCTCGCGGGTGGGCGTGCCGTAGAAGAGGTTGCCGCCCAGCGGGATCGCCGGGTTGAAGCTGCCCGGATCGAAGCGGAACACCGCATCGGCCAGCCCCTTCTCATCCAGCGCTTTTTCGATCTCGGGGCGCAGATCGACGATGGCCCGCGCCAGGTCGGGATGCAGCTCGGGATCGAAGCGCGAACGCAGCGTGCGGCGGAACATCGCCTCGTCGATGCCCATCGCCTCGACCAGCTGGAACCACCAGGCGCGGATCTGCTCGGGGTCGTCCAGTTCTGCCAGACCCGGATCGACCCAATCGACATCGAGCGGATCATAGCTGTTGCCGGAGCTCAGCGCCTCGACCGCCTTGCGGTCGCGGGATTGGGGATCCCAGCGCACCGCCTGCGGCTTGATCTTGAGCGGCATCAGCAGGTTGTCGCCAAGGGTGCCGTCGAAGAGATAGGGCCG
>JAGRMU010000193.1:0-641 GCA_020441165.1 Sedimentitalea sp. | reverse complement strand
CGGTGATGCGAGAGCAGCACCCGGCCGCGCACCGGCAGCAGCTCGCGGATCAGCAGCTGGGCGAAAGCCGCCCGCTCGACGTCCTTGCTGCACTGGATCGCCACCCGCGCGCCGGCCGGGATCTCCAGATCGATATCCTCGAGCACGGTGTTGCCGTCCTGGTCGCGCACGGTCACGTCACGGATCTCGATCGGCCCGTCCAGATGCGGAATCTCGTCCGGCTCGCCCTCGAAAAGCTCGGCCGGGATCATGTCCTTGGGGGCGAAGCGTTCGGTCACCACGCGCCAGCGCAGCGACATGTCCTGGACCTGGTTGTAATACATCAGCAGTTCGTTCCAGGGTGAGCTGAGATCCTTGTAGGCGGCCAGCGCCGCGACCAGCGCCCCGACGGTGATCTCGCCCTGGATCGCCAGATAGCCGCCCACCGAGTAGAAGAAGAACGGCGTCATCTGGGCGATCAGGTTGTTGAGGAACTTCATGAAGAATTTCTTCTGGTAGATCATGAAGCGGATGTCGAAGAGCCGGCCCAGCCGGTCGGTGAACATCGCCTGCCGCAACCGCCAGCCGCCGTTGGCGCGCAGATCGGCGATCCCGGCGGCGGTTTCGCCGATCTCGGCGCTCAGGTGGCGGATCTCCTGGAT
>JAGRMU010000672.1 GCA_020441165.1 Sedimentitalea sp. | reverse complement strand
TCATCGTGCAGCAGCCCGATCTCGACCTGCCGCGCCACGCCGAGATAGACCGGGGTGAAACTGTGGAGGGTGACGATCACCGGCACCGCGGCAAACCGGTCCAGGGCTTCGGAAAGACAGGCCCGGAACGGATCGTGATAGCGACGCACCCGCTCGGCCCGCGCGGCGTCCGACAGCCCGGTATTGCCCGGTATGGCGTGACCCTCACTGACCGCTGCCATCGCATCCGCCGCCTCGGGCGGGCGGTTGCAATCGAACAGCAGCCGCGACTGCCGCGCCGCCACAAGCGGTGCGTCGAAAGCTTCGACGAGATGCTGCGCCACGGCCAGCGCGCCGGGATCCCAGGCGATGTGGCTGTCCAGCAGCGCCTCGGGCAGGCCGAGATCGCCGTATTCGGGCGGGATGTGCCGCGACGCGTGTTCACAGACCAGCAGCACCGGCCCGCGCCCCTGCGCGTTCAGCAGCTCGGCCGCCGCATCGCTGTCCGTCCCCGCCGTGGTCATCGTACCCCCGAGTCGCTCCCGGTGTTTCGAACAGGTTTCTTCATCGCCCCCCGTCCTGTCAACGACGCTTCTGAAATCATTTCTTCACCGCCGCCCCTGCTGTCTGTAATCTGATCAGGAATCAGGAGGGCATCGCCCGCAGTGACCGAGCCGTCCCAGACCATCGCCGAGCGCCTCCAGGAGGCCTTCGACGCGCTGACCCGCGCCGAGCGGCAGCTGGCGGATTCGCTGCTGGCGGGCTACCCGGTCTCCGGGCTCAGCTCGATCACACAGGTCGCGCAGAGCGCGGGAGTCTCGACCCCGACCGTGGTGCGCATGGTGCAGAAGCTGGGCTATCCGGGCTTTCCCGCCTTCCAGGCGGCGCTGCGGGGCGAGCTCGAGGCGCGGATCTCGGACCCGATCAGCAAGCGCGACACCTGGGCCGCCAGAGCGCCCGAGGCGCATATCCTCAACCGCTTCACCGAGGCGGTGATCGGCAACATCCGCCAGACCCTGACCCAGATCGACCTCGACGCCTTCGAGCGCTGCTGCGCGCTGCTGGCCGATCCCCAGCGCAGCGTCTACGTGGTCGGCGGGCGGATCACCCGCTCGCTGGCCGAGTACTTCTTCCTGCACATGCAGGTGCTGCGCGCCGGCGTGTCGCACATCCAGTCGATCGCCAACGCCTGGCCGCACGACCTGCTGGACGTGCGCGCCGGCGACGTGGTGGTGATCTTCGACGTGCGCCGATACGAGAACGCGACGCTGAAACTGGCCGAGATGGCCCGCGAGAAGGGCGCGCGAATCGTGCTCTTCACCGATCAGTGGCGCTCGCCGATCCACGACCTGAGCGACTGCACCTTCTGCGGGCGCATCGTCGTGCCCTCGGCCTGGGACAGCTCGGTGACGCTGCTCCTGCTGCTGGAGACGGTGATCGCCGACGTGCAGGAGCGGACATGGCCCACCACCCGGGCGCGGATGCAGGCGCTGGAGGAGATGTTCGACCGCACCCGCTTCTTCCGGAAGTTCACCTGATGGCGCGCCCGGGGGATGGCCAATTGACAGCGGGGGCGCTTCGCGTCCAGATTCGCCCGAACGCAACGACAAACGAGAACGGGGTGCGGCCCATGTCGCGAAACCGTTTCACTAAGCTGGCAGGTGACGAGCCGTGACCTTACTCAGAAAACAGGGAAACCAGATGAAAAAGACAATGATGAACGGCAAGATCGGCGCCGCGACCCTCGCGGTCGGGCTGATCGGCCTTGCGCAATCGGCCGGCGCCGACACGCTGCGGCTTCTGACCTGGGGCGGCTATGCCCCCGCGAACGTCGTGGAGATGTTCGAGACGGAGACCGGTCACACCGTCGAGGTGACGCTCTCGA
>JAGRMU010000192.1 GCA_020441165.1 Sedimentitalea sp. | reverse complement strand
CGGGCGATGTTGAACGACTTCGCCGTCGCGGTCTCGGTCGGCCTGCAATACGGGGTGCCGCTGGAGGAGTTCGTCGACGCCTTCACCTTCACCAGGTTCGGGCCGGCCGGCATGGTGCAGGGCAATGACAGCATCAAGAACGCCACCTCGATCCTCGACTACATCTTCCGGGAACTGGCGGTCAGCTATCTCGACCGCACCGACCTGGCGCATGTCAAGCCCGAGGGCGCGTCCTTCGACGCGCTGGGGCGCGGCGAGGAAGAGGGCGTGTCGAACGTCAGCGAGATCTCGGAAGGCGCCGCAAACCGGTCGCTGGAAGTGCTCCGGCAGATCAGCTCGACCGGCTATCTGCGCAATCGCCTGCCGCAGGAGCTGATCGTGTTCCAGGGCGGCCAGTCGATGGGGGCGACCGCGCTGGCCTCTGCCGCCGATCCCTCCGCAGCGCTTCAGGCGCTGATGCCCGAGACCGCCGTCGCCTACGGCGCCTCCAGCACCACCACCGCGATGGCCAGCGGCACGATCAGCCTCGACGCCCGCACCCGCGCCCGCATGCAGGGCTACGAGGGCGAGGCCTGCGGCGAATGCGGCAACTACACGCTGGTGCGCAACGGCACCTGCATGAAGTGTAACACCTGCGGCGGGACCAGCGGGTGTAGCTGATGCGCGCTTCATCCCGAAAAGTGGGCACCGGTTTTCGGGTCCAGATGAAGCGGCAAGGGCATAGAGATCGCGCCATCCGTGGCGCGTAGGGGACCGGGTTTCTTCGGACAGACCCGTCCCCGACGAAACGAAAAGAGGCTTGGCCGGGGATCACGGGCAAATCTCGAAGCGGGGTGAGACTCCGCAGAAACCTTTCGGTTTCCGCTCTGTCTCACTCCGCGAGAAATCCTCCGGATTTCTCGCAGGACACGGGGCGGGTGCGCTCGCCCCCGACGACGTTCAGGCCGCAGGCAAAAAAACACCGGGCGGTAAACTAGATGAGCCTGAACGGCGAAACTCGGCGGAGGTCTCCAGGCCTCCGCCCTTGCTTTTTCCGGGAGGGCGAAGGGCCGAAGGCGCCACCCGGTGCCGTTAACGAATTCTTAACTTTCCTCTGTCGGTTCCCGGCCGGACGCGTAAGCTTGCGGCGATTTGAGCGAGTGAAAAGGATTTTCCGCCGTGGCCATTGCAACCGCCTACAAGCCCGTCAACATGCTCGATGCGAGCGTCTGGTACGGTCAGGTCATGACCCATACCGCCACCACGATCACCATCTCCGACGGCTACGCCCAGGGCACCTATACCGGCTCGTTCACCTACGGCGATTTCGGCCATGTCTACGGCACGCTGACCGGCTATCGCGCCCATGTGAACGGCCAGCTGCACTATGCCGTCACCGATTTCGCGGTGAGCGCCTATCAGTTTTCCATGGCCATCGACGTGGGCAATGCCGACCACGCCTACCGGATGATCTTCGCACGCGCGGACACGATGCACGGCAGTTCCGGCGCCGACGCGGTGCGGTCCTACGATGGCAACGACAGGGTGTTCGGCAATGGCGGCAACGACCGGGCCTGGGGCGGCGACGGGGGCGACCGCCTGTTCGGCGGCGCCGGCTCCGACAGGCTCTATGGCGAGAACGGCAACGACCGCCTCGTGGGCGGGTCCGGCAACGATCGCCTCTCGGGCGGCAGGGGCAACGACGCGTTGGGCGGCGGCACGGGGCGCGACGACCTTTTGGGCGGCGCCGGTGCCGATACCGGCCGGGGCGGGGGCGGCAACGACCTGCTGCAGGGCCAGGCCGGCAACGACCGGCTCCATGGCGACAGCGGCGCCGACCAGCTGCGCGGTGGCACCGGACGGGACGTGCTGACCGGCGGCGCCGGAAATGACCGGCACTGGGGCGGCAAGGGCGCGGATACCTTCGTCTTCAGCAACGGCTCGGGCAATGACCGGATCCTCGATTTCAACGCGGCGGACAATCGCGAGGATATCGATCTGTCCGCGGTGAGCCGGATCACCAGCTTCAAGGACCTCAAGGCCCATCACATGACCGATACCGGCGCCGATGTGGTGATCGACGACGGCAACGGCATGACCATCACCCTGGTGGGCGTCGATCTGTCCGACCTCGGAAAGGGCGATTTCCTGTTCTGACCCGCGCGGCTTTGCCGCGACGTTCGGCCAAGCCGCGCGGCGCGGCGGCGATCCGCCGCTTTGCGCCACACCCTTCGGCGGGTTCCGGCGCAGCCGAAAATTTCGATCCGATGGCCGGGAACAAATCGCCCGGCCCGCGTGTCTTGACCCGCGAAGGCGCAGCAGCGTCCTTCGTTGACCCTGACACAGGAGACTGACACATGAAACCGATCCTTCTGAGCGCCATCGTCGCAGCCGGTCTGGCCAGCCCGTCCTGGGCCGCAACCGAGATCGACGCCGATGGCGACGGGATGCTGAGCCTCGAGGAAGTGCAGGCCGTCTATCCCGATGTCACCGAGGAGCAGTTCACCGCGATGGACGTGAACGGCGATGGCGCGCTCGACGATGACGAGGTGACCGCCGCCCAGGAGGCCGGGACGATGCCCAAGGAGGGCTGACCCGCGCCGTTACGGATCACGCCGGCCCCCGCGCGGGCCGGCAGGGGCGTCCGGCCAACCGGGCGCCCGTTTCGTTTCTCGCGCCTCAGAACGGCAGGTGGATCGGAAAGGTGGCCCGGATCGCCGCGTCGGTGACCGGATCGAAGCGCGCCGGCGCGCGCTCGGCCAGGATCTCAAGCTTGCGGGCGATGGCGCGTTCGATGAGATCGGGCTTGCCGCGCTCCTCCCATTCCTTGGGCGAGAACCGGTCGGCGAGGCTGGGATAGACATAGTCGGTCTGCATCAGGCTCAGCGTCTGGTCCGAGCCGAGGTAATGGCCCGGTCCCCCGAGGCAGGTGGCGCGCATCACCTCGAGCGAGACCGCGTCCTCGTCCACCTCGATCCCGCGCACGCAGCGCAGCGCCTGGC
>JAGRMU010000671.1 GCA_020441165.1 Sedimentitalea sp. | reverse complement strand
CGACGATCACCACGTCCGGGCCCAGCTCGGGCAGCGGGCCGGCATCGGGATGATCGTTCAGCGCCCGCGTCACCGCGCCCGAGCCGGCGATGCCGGCCAGATCGTCGCCGGGTATGCCAAGGCGCCGGTCGCCCGCCAGCCCGGCGGCCAGAACCACCACGTCATAGCAGGCGCGCAGCCGCTCCAGCGGCAGATCGCGCCCCACCGCCAGGTTGCCGACGAACCCCGCCCCCTGCCGCTCGAACAGCCGCTCGAACTGGCGGATCACCGCCTTGGTACCCTGGTGGTCCGCCGCCACCCCATAGCGCACCAGCCCGTAGGGCACCGGCAGCGCGTCGATCAGATCGAGCCGCAGATCGGGCGCGGCCTTCAGCAGCGCCTGGGCGACGAAGCAGCCCGACGGGCCGGCCCCGACGATGGCGACGCTGGCGCTCATGACGCGGCCAGCGCCGGCAGCGCCCAGGGATGCGGCAGGCCGGTCAGGTCCAGATAGACGGATTTCTGCGCCATGTATTCGCGGATCCCGGCGCGCCCCTTCTCGCGCCCGGTGCCGCTGTCCTTCTCGCCGCCGAACGGGGTCGAGATCGAGAACTGCTTGTAGGTGTTGATCCAGACCGTGCCGGTGGTGATCGCCCGCGCCAGCCGCCACGCGCGCGGAAAGTCGCGGCTCCAGATCCCGCAGGCCAGCCCGTAGGCGTTGTCGTTGGCTTGGCGGATCATCTCGGCTTCGTCGTCGAAGGGGATCACCGCCAGCACCGGGCCGAACACCTCCTCGCGGCAGATCGGCGCGTCGTTGGGCAGGCCCGCCAGGATCGTCGGCAGGTAATAGGCGCCGCCGTCGAACTCCGGCCCCTCGGGGATCGCGCCGCCGCAAAGCACCTCTGCCCCGCCCGCCACCGCCTGCGCCACCATCGCGGCCACCGCGTCGCGGTGTTCGACATGCACCATCGGCGCGACCTGGGTCGCCGGATCGAAGGGATGGCCGACCTTCAGCGCCCGCGTCGCCGCCACCAGCCGCGCCACGAACCGCTGGTGGATGGCGCGCGCCACGAAGAGGCGCGAGCCGGCGATGCAG
>JAGRMU010000021.1 GCA_020441165.1 Sedimentitalea sp. | reverse complement strand
GCCTGCAGGCAGTCGGTGACCGAGTTGCGCAGCGAGTAGACCCCGACCAAGCTGAGGGTCAGCACTCAGATGGCGAGGAAGCGGTTGGGAATCCGCACCACCTGGATCAGCGCGCGGGTCGCGACCAGCAGGAAGGCCAGCACCAGCAGGTTCAGCACCAGAAGCGCGATGTAGAGCGCCACGACGAAATCCATCTGGTTCTGGAAGAGGCCCGGGCCGGGCACCACGTTGTGCACGTAAAAGACGCTGAGCATCATCGCGGTCAGCGCCTCGCCGGGGATGCCGAGCGCCAGCAGCGGCACCATCGCGGCGGCGGGCACCGCGTTGTTCGAGGTCTCGGCGGCGATCAGCCCCTCGGGCGCGCCGCGGCCGAACTCCTCGGGCCGCTTGCTGGTGCGCTGCGCGTAGGTATAGGACAGGAACTGGGCGGTGAACTCGCCGACGCCGGGGATGATCCCCATCAGCACCCCGAACCCGGCCGACACGGTGGCGACGCGCGGGTGGCGGGCCAGCTCGCGCATTCCCTGGAAAAGGCCGCCGCCCATCCGCGGCATGTCGATCTTCTCGTCCCGCGAGGTCAGCAGCACGAAGGCCTGGCCGAGCGCGAAGAGCCCCAGCACCACCACGATCAGGTTGATGCCGCTGGACAGGAAGGGCTGATCGAAGGTGTAGCGCTGCGAATACTTCACCGGCTCCAGCCCGATGGTCTGCAGGAAGATGCCGAAGGCCGCCAGCGCGCCGGCGATCAGGGTCTGGCCGCGATGGGCCACCACCACCAGGATGATTCCGAGCAGCGCCGCCAGGAAGATCTCGCGGCTGCCGAACATCGGCGCCACCCGTGCCAGCACCGGGGCGAAGAGGATCAGGCAGAGCACCGAGAAGGTGCCGCCATAGAAGGAGGCCGAATAGGCCAGGCTCAGCGCCCGCTGCGGCTCGCCCCTCGCGGTCATCGGATAGCCGTCATAGGTGGTCAGCGCATTGACCGCGGTGCCCGGCGTGTTGATCAGGATCGCCGGGATCGCGCCACCATACATCGAGCTGCCATAAATCCCCAAGAGCACGGTCAGCCCGACGATCGGGTCCATCGAGAAGGTCGCCGGCAGCAGGATGGCGATGGCGACGGCGGGGCCGACGCCGGGGATGGCGCCGATCAGCACGCCGCCGACCGAGCCCGCGAGCAGCGCCAGCGCCACGTCCCAGCGCATCAGGATCGCCATGGCGTCGAGCAGCAGGTCCATCAGAGATTGAGGATGAAGAAGCCGCGCAGCGCCTCCGGCAGATGCTCGTAGAGCGCGCCGCCGGGGATCTTCACCGACAGGACCATCTTGAAGGTGACCACCACCAGCACCGCGAAAAGCACGCCGATGCCCAGCATCCGGGCGCTGCGATAGCCCATGCGCCAGCTCAGCGACGGCACGAAGATCAGCGTCGCCGGCAGGTAGCCCAGCACCGGCACCAGCAACACGTAGGCCATGAACCAGGCCGCGAATTCCAGCGCTCGCGCCCAGTCGCGCAGCTCGCGCCAGTCCGCGCCGGTCAGCTGGCGCCAGGGCAGGCGCCAGAGGTGCAGCGCGCCGAAGCCGACCATCCCGGCGAGGGCGAGGCCGGGCCAGAACCGCGGCTGCGCGAAGAACGCGGCGCCCTCGGCCCGGACGGTCTGGGTGCCGATCTGCGACAGCAGCAGCACCGAGACCCCCAGGAAGGCCAGCGCGAAGATCAGCTGGCCGCCCCGCGGACCGACGAAGTGACGGCTACGGTCGCCGGACATGGGCGCGGCCCCCGCGCGCGGCCCGGGCCGGGTGGCACCGGCCCCCGGCCCTCGGCACGGTCATTTCAGCAATTCGCCGATATGGGCGACGATCTCGGTGTCGCTCGCGATCCGCGCGGCGCTCTCATCGGCAGGCATCCAGTAGACCAGCGCGCCGGTCTCGGCAGCCAGCTTCTGAGCGCGCTCGCTCGCCATGGTCTGCTCGGCGACGGCGACGATCTTGTCGCGCACGTCCTGCGGCGTGTCCTTGACCACGAAAAGCCCGTTCCAGAGCGCGATGTTCAGGCTCGGGTCGAGCTCGCCGATGGTCGGCGCGTCCGGCACCAGCGGGATGCGCTGGTCGGTGATCGCCGCCAGGACGGTGACGCTGTCGAGACAGGGCAGGATCAGCTGCAGCGTGGTGTTGATCACGTCCGCATCGCCCGAGGCCAGGGTATTGCAGTCGAGCGCGTCGAAGGCCGCGTCCGAGCCCCAGTCGAACCCGGCATTGACCGCGAAGGCCTTGGTCACCTGGGTCGGCGGCAGCACGTCGCCGAAATGGCCCAGCGCCACGTCGTTCTCCTGCGCATAGGCGGCGAGTTCCTCCATCGTCGAGAACGGCGCGTCCTTCGAGGCGGCGATGACGAAGGGATAGGTCAGGAAGATGCCCAGCGGGTCGAACCTCGCCGGGGTCAGCGCCGGGATGTCGATCTGGTGGCCCAGCACCGGCACCCCGATCACGAAGGAGCCGATGGTGTAGCCGTCGGCGGGGGCGTTGGCCACCTCGATGGCGCCGGGAAAGGGTCCGCCGCCGCCGCCGGGCTTGTTCACCACCGCCGCCGCTACGCCGTACTCGTTCTGGAAGTCCTCGGCGATCATCCGGGTCAGCACGTCCTCAAGATCGCCCGGCGGCCAGGGCACAATGAAGTTGACCGGCTTCTCGGGATACTCGGCCAGCGCCGCGCCGACGCTCAGCGCGGTGGCCGCCAGCGCGCCGGCCAGCAGGGGGAATGCGTTCATGTGGACCTCCCAGTCGCGTTCGGTTCATTATATGAACCATTGGTTCGAATGATATTGACAGCCGGATGCCGCTGCGTCAACAAGCTTGCATCCGAGGCGCGTCCGAAATCAATCCTTCTTCGCTCAGGCCGCCCGGACCGGAGACCGCGCACCAATGGGAACCGTCGCCAAGGCCCTGTCCCTGCTGGACCATTTCACCCAGCAGCGCCCCGAGATCGGGCTGAGCGATCTCGCGCGGCTGTCGGGGCTGAACAAGGCCACCGCCTACCGGCTGCTGACCGAGTTGCAGGCGGCGGGCTTCGTCGAGCAGGCGGCGGCGGGGCGCGCCTATCGGCTGGGGCCCGAAGTGCTGCGCCTGGCGGCGCTGCGCGAGGCGGCGGTGCCGATCCTGAGCGCCTCGCGCCCGGTGCTGGAGCATGTGAGCCGGGTGACCGGCGAGACCGCGCACCTGTCGCTGGTCCGCGGGGCGCGGCTGACCGCGCTGACCCATGTCTACAGCCCGCAGCACGCCACGCGGGTGATGATGGACGACGCCGAAATCCTGCCGTTCCACGCCACCGGCTCGGGACTGGCGGTGCTGGCCTTCGCGGCGGAGGAGTTCGTCGAGACGGTCCTTGCCGGCCCCCTCGCGGCCTTCACCGAGGCCACGCAGACCGATCCGGCGCAACTGCGCGCGGCGCTCGGCCCGGTGCGGCGCAGCGGCATCGCCGAGGCGGTCGGCGGGTTCGAGCGCGACGTCCATTCCCATGCCGCGCCGGTCTTCGACGCAACCGGCGCGCCGCTCGGGGCGCTGGCGGTGGCGGCGCCGGTGGCGCGGATGACCCCGCAGGCGCGGGCGCTGATCCGCGCCGAGCTGGCCCGCGCCGCGCGCGATCTGACCCGCAGCCTCGGCGGCACCTGCCCGCCGGGCTTCCCGCGCGAGGATGCCGCATGACCGCACCGCCCAGAGAGGAGCCTACCCCATGAAGGATTCCAATTTCCTGAAGGAAAACAACGCCAGATCGCTCTGGCACCCGATGGTGCACCCGGCCGAGAGCCATGCCGCCCCGCCCACCATCGTCACCGGGGCCAGCGGCGTGCGGATCACCGATCTCGACGGCCACGAGGTGATCGACGCGGTGGGCGGGCTATGGAACGTCAACCTCGGCTTCTCGTGCCAGCCGGTCAAGGACGCCATCGCCGCCCAGCTCGACCGGCTGCCCTATTATTCGATCTTCCGGGGCACCTCGAACGAAGCAGTGATCCGGCTGGCCGAGGAGCTGCGCGCCTTCTTCGCGCCTGACGGGCTGAGCCGGGCCTTCTTCACCTCGGGCGGGTCGGACAGCGTCGAGAGCGCCCTGCGCCTCGCCCGGCAGTATCACAAGATCCGCGGCGAGACCGGGCGGGTGAAATATCTCAGCCTCAAGAAGGGCTATCACGGCACCCATACCGGCGCCGCCTCGGTCAACGGCAACGCCAACTTCCGCACCCAGTACGAGCCGCTGCTGCCCGGCTGCCACCACATCCCCGCGCCCTACACCTATCGCAACCCGTTCGGCGAAACCGATCCCGCGCGGCTGGCGCAGCTCTGCCTCTCGGCGCTCGAGGACGAGATCGCCTTTCAGGGCGCCGGCACCATCGCGGCCTTCATCATGGAGCCGATCCTCGGCGCCGGCGGGGTGATCCCGCCGCATGAAAGCTTCATGCCCGGGGTGCGCGAGATCTGCACCCGTCACGGCATCCTGCTGATCGCCGACGAGGTGATCACCGCCTTCGGACGCACCGGCAGCTGGACCGGATCGCGCCTCTGGGGGGTGCAGCCCGACATGGCCTGCACCGCCAAGGCGATCACCAACGGCTATTTCCCCTTCGGCGCGGTGATGATCGCCGATGCGGTCGCCGAGACGTTCGAGAAGGACGAGACCGGGCGCGGCGCCATCGGCCATGGCTATACCTATTCGGGCCATCCGGTGGGCGCGGCAGCTGCCCTGGCCTGCCTGGCCGAAACGCAACGCCTGAACGTGCCCGAGAACGCCGCCGCGCGCGGCGCGCAGATGCATGCGGGCCTGCTGGCGTTGCAGCAGAGGCACGCGGCGGTCGGCGACGTGCGCGGCGGTCACGGGCTGATGAACGCGCTGGAGCTGGTCAGCGACCGCGCGGCCAGGACGCCCATCGACAAGGCCAGCATCGGGCGGGTGCAAGAGGCGGCCTATCGCGCCGGGGCGATGATCCGGGTCTCGGGGCCGAACATCATCCTGTCGCCGCCGCTGGTGGTGACCGAGGCGGATGTGGACGTTATCCTGGGCGCGCTGGACACGGGTCTCGCGGCGCTCGACTGACCAGCGCCCGCCGATCTGTGCTCCGGGCGATAGACCCGGCGCGATACGATCACTGGACGGATGCGGGCGGGTCTGTCTAGGCTGGATGTCGGGCCGGCGGACACGTTGCGAGCGGACCGGGCCCTCAACCAGATCAGGGAGACGATCCATGTGCGACATTTGTGTGATGAACGCGGTCAAGGAGCGGATGCTGTCGCGGCGCAGCTTCTTCACCGCCGGTGCGGCCGTCACCGCGGCCGCAGCGCTCGGCGTCGGCACCGCCCGGCCGGTGCTGGCGGCGGGCGCTGGCGGGGTGGTCGACATGACCCATACCTATGATGCCGATTTCCCGACCTATTTCGGCCCTCCCGGCATCGCCATGGACCAGAAGTTCAACTTTGCCGACAACGGTTTCAACCTCTTCGAGCTGACCGTGAACGAACATACCGGCACCCATGTCGACGCGCCGCTGCATTTCTCGGCGGACGGGCAGTCGGTCGACGCGATCCCGCTGGGCAACCTGGTCTGCCCGCTGGCGGTCATCGACATCGCCGCCCGCGCCGCCGAGGATGCCGACGCGCAGGTGACGCCCGACGACATCGCCGCCTGGATCTCGGCCAACGGCCCGATCCCCGAGGGCGCCTGCGTCGCGATGCATTCGGGATGGGCGGCCAAGCTCGGCTCGGACGGCTTCCGCAACGCCGACGGCGAGGGCAAGCTGCACTTCCCCGGCTTCCACGTCGAGGCGGCGACGATGCTGATCGAGGAAACCGGCGCGGTGTCGATCGCGGTGGACACGCTGTCGCTGGATCACGGCCCCTCGCCGGATTTCGCCACCCATTACGCCTGGCTGCCGACCAACCGCTATGGCATCGAGTGCCTGGCGGGGCTGGACCAGGTGCCGGCGACCGGCGCCACGCTGGTGGTCGGCGCACCCAAGCATCGCGGCGGCTCGGGCGGACCGGCGCGCATCTTCGCGATGCTCTGATGGGGACGGTCCGTCTTCTGCAGGACGAGGAGGTCAGCGCCGAGGCGCTGGCCGTCTTCGACGAGATCCGCGCCCTGCGCGGCACCGACTACGTCAACAACTTCTGGCGGGCACTGGCCCATGATCCGGCCCTGCTGCGCGCCACCTGGGACCGGCTGAAGGCGGTGATGGCCCCCGGCGCGCTCGATCCGCTGGTCAAGGAGATGCTCTACGTGGCGGTCTCCACCGCCAACGGTTGCGCATACTGCGTGCATTCGCACACCGCCGCCGCCCGCGCCAAGGGCATGACGCCCGAGATGCATG
This sequence comes from Sedimentitalea sp., assembly GCA_020441165.1. Taxonomy (GTDB): domain Bacteria; phylum Pseudomonadota; class Alphaproteobacteria; order Rhodobacterales; family Rhodobacteraceae; genus JAGRMU01. The sequence continues at coordinate 7,295 of JAGRMU010000021.1, read as the reverse complement.
GCGAGTTGCTGGCGGTGATCGGCATGGCGGCGCAGACCAACGCGCTGGCGACCGGGCTGCAGACGCCGGTGGACGCGGTGTTCAGGGCAAAGGACAGCTGAGGCGCCGCGATGGCGCTTCGGGTGGCCGGCCAACCACGCCGCGGGCAGCGATGGGCCCGAACCGGATCGGCAGATGCCGGCCATCGCGCGCCGACCGGGTCCGCGAGAAACCGCCCCCTCATGTTGACAAGGCGCGCGCGCAACTGGCACACCCCCTCAAGGCAAACTGACAGAGGTGGATGCAAAGTATGAACTTCCTGACAGGATCACTTGCGTCCGCCGCCCTGACGGTGGCCCTTGCGCTGCCGGCCGCGGCGCAGGAGGTTCCCGCCGAGGTCACCCTCTTCAAGAACGTGAACATCTTCGACGGCACGTCCGAGGAGATCGTGCAAGGCCAGGACGTGCTGGTGGTCCGCAACCTGATCCGGCAGATCGGCGCGGACATCCCGACGACCGGCACCTACGACCTGGACGTCAGCACGGGACGGCTCGAGCGCACCCAGGCCCTGCCCGGATCGGGAGTCAGCGGCTACACCGTCACCGTGATCGAAGGCGGCGCCACCACCGAGACCCGGCAGGTCGGGGTCAAGGTGATCGACGGCGGCGGGCGCACCCTGATGCCCGGCCTGATCGACGCGCATTACCACCTGATGCTGGCCGCGAGCCAGGGCGACAACTGGCGGCTGGAGCAGCCCGACTATACCCACGCCACCATGGTTGTGGAGGCGAGCAACCTTCTGCAGCGCGGGTTCACCTCGATCCGCGACACTGCCGGGCCCGGTTTCGGCATCAAGAAGGCCGTCGACGAGGGGATGATCCCCGGTCCGCGGATGTATCTCTCGGGCACGCTGATCTCGCAGACGTCGGGCCATGCCGACCGCACGCTGCCCTTCGAGGAGCCGCGCATCTTCAGCGGCACGGTTCCCGTGGGCGAGGGGGTGATGAAGCTCGACCGGGTGGTGAACGGGCGCGACGAGATGCTGGCGGCGGTGCGCCAGAACCTCAAGCAGGGCGCGAGCCAGATCAAGATCGCCATCGGCGGCGGGGTCTACTCGTTCTACGATCCGCTGGACGTGACCGAGTTCACCGACGACGAGATCAAGGCCGCGGTCGACGCCGCCTCGGACTGGGGCACCTATGTCACCGCGCATGTCTACACGCCCAAGGGCGTTCTGCGCGGCATCCGCAACGGACTCAAGACCATCGAGCACGGCCAGTTGATGGACGAGGAGACCGCGCGCGAGATGGCCGAGCGGGGCGTCTACCTGATCACCCAGCCGTTCGAGGTCGAGGAGAACCTGCGCGCCATCGCCACCGATGTTCAGTGGAACAAGTATGTCCAGGTGGTCGACGGCTGGCAGAAGACCGCCGAGCTGGTCAAGCAGTACAAGGTCAAGATGGGCTTCGGGACCGACCTGGTGTTCGCGCCCGATACCAACGGGCAGCAGGCCGATTTCCTGGCCCGGTTCGCGCCGTGGTTCAGCAACATCGAGATGCTGCGCATGATCACCTCGACCAATGCCGAGATCCTGGCGCTGAGCGGGCCGCGCAATCCCTACCAGGAGGGGCCGCTCGGGGTGATCGCGGAAGGCGCCTATGCCGACATCATCCTGGTCGACGGCAACCCGATGGAGGACGTGTCCATCCTCGGCAACAACGGCGCGAACATTTCGCTGGTCATGAAGGACGGCATGATCTTCAAGAACACGCTGGAGTGAGCGGACAGGGCGACAGGCAATGCAGGTTTGCCGCAGGCCCGCGGCTTCGGGACTTGCGCCCGCTGGCCACCGGGGGACGCGGGAGGACGGCCGGCACCTCGCCGAAGACACGGCGCGGGACACGCTTCGAGGCGCAAGAGACTTCGCATGTCGGAACGCATGGGCAATCCTGAGTTAGACGCAGACGCGCGGGGCGGCAGCCCGGCGAGAACGGTCGCGGTGGTCATGGTGATCGCCCTGGTCCTGGTCGCCGGGCTCTATGCGCTGATGGACCGCTATGTCCCGGGCAGCCCGCGCGGCATCGTGTCGGCCAATGTCGTGCAGATCGCGCCGCGCGTGTCGGGGACGGTCACCCGGGTGCATGTCTCGGACGATGCGGTGGTCGAGGCGGGCGATCCGCTGTTCTCGCTCGATCCGCGGCCGTTCGAGCTGGCCGTGCAGCAGGCCGAGGCGAACCTCACCGCCGCGCTGCAAACGGTCGATGCCTCGGGCGCGTCGCTGGTGGCCGCGCAGGCCGCCGTCACCCAGGCCCGCACGGCGCTGGACAATACCCGCGCCGAGGCAGAGCGCACCTTCCAGCTGGAAGAGCGCGGCGTCGTTCCGGCCGCGCGCGCGGACGACGCCCGCGCCGCGGTCGAGAACGCCACCGCGCAGCTGGAGCAGGCTCAGGCCAACCTCGAGAGCGCCCGCGCGCAACTGGGACCGGAGGGGGCCGAGAACCCGACCATCCGGGCGGCCACCGCGCAGCTCGAACAGGCGCAATACGATCTCGCCTCCGCCACGGTGACGGCGCCACATCTGGGCGTGGTGACCAACGTCACCCTCTCCGAGGGCCAGTTCATCGGCGCCGGCAGTCCGGCACTCACCTTCATCGACGCCACGGCCGGCTGGATCACCGTCGATCTGCGCGAGAACCAGCTGCAGAAGATCGAGGTCGGCGATCCCGCCCACGTCCTCTTCGACGCGCTGCCCGGCCGGATCTTCAACGGGCGGGTGCAGAGCATCGCCTGGGGCATTGCGCCCGGGCGGACCGTTCAGGGCGGCCTCGTGGCCAACCAGCGCTCGACCCAGTGGTTCGAGCCGGCGCGCACCATCCCGGTGCGGATCGAGCTGGATGGCGGGATGGAGAACTGGCCCTATGCCGTCCGGGTCGGCGGCAAGGCCCATGCGGTGATCTTCACCGAAAGCGAGACCGGACCCATCGCCTGGCTGGCGCAGGCGGCGCAGCGTGTGCGCTCCTGGGCCAGCTACCTGCACTGACCGCCGTCGCCCCCCGTGTATGTCGCCCCCCGCCCCGATGCCGTTGAGGACCCGCTTTACGGGATCCGCCTGGGGCTGACCGGCGCGTTGTCCTTTGCCGCGATCCCGCTTCTCGACCCGTTGATGCCGACCATCGTCGCCGCGCTGCCGGTCGGTCTGATCGCCGCGCAGCGCAAGGCCTTCGCGCCGGCCCGGATCCTCGCCGGACCCATCGCGGCCTCGGTGATGGCGCTGCTGATGGCGTGGTTCGTCACCTGGGTGCAGCCGATGCCGGTGGTCTTTGCCGGGGCGATGTGGCTGGTCTATTTCGCCGGCTTCGGGATGATCCTGCGCACCGGCGCCGCGCCGGGCATGCTGGTCGTGATCATGGGCGTGCTGTTCTCGGTCGTGGGCATGAGCGGGGCCGCGGCGGTGACGGTGCTGCGCAACGAGTTCATCCTCGCCGCCCTGCTGACGCTGGTGATCGCGCCGCTGGTCTACACGGTCTGCCCGGCGCGGACGGGCGTGCCGCACGCGGACCAGCCGACGCCCGGCCAGGGCAACACCGCGCTTGGTGCGGCGATCCGGGCGAGCGTGCTTCTGGCGCTCAGCTTCTGGCTCTACGCGGTGATGCCGCCCTCGGACATCATGATGGCGATCATGGCGGCGCTGGTGCTGGTCTTTCCGACCCGGCGCGCAGTGTTCTTCGAGGCCGGCCAACGGATGCGCGCAACGCTCTATGGCAGCGCGCTGGCCGCCATCGTGCTGGCGCTGTTCCTGCTCTCCCCGAACCTGCCGGTCCTGCTGGGGCTGATCTTCCTCGCGGGGCTCTGGGTGGGGCAGAGAATGCTCTTCGATCCGCGCCCGCACATGGCCTACCAGAACGCCTACCCGGCGGCGATGGCGCTGATCGCCGGGGCCCTCAGCACGCAGGACCCGGCCGATGCGATCCTCTCGCGCATCGTGCTGACCCTGACCGGCGCGTTCGCGGCGGCCTTCGCGGTCGCGCTTCTCGACCAGGTCACGAACTGGCGGCCGGAGAACTCGCGCCTGCCGGCGGGGGCCGCCTTGGACCGGGCCGGGCCGGTTTGACCGATGCCCCCTCAGCCGTTAAGCGTCTTGTGGCGCGGCCCGTGCCGCGCGCCGAACTGTCCGCACGAGACGACGCCTTGCCCTTGAACCGCGCGCCCCGAGAAAGGACCTCATCCCGATGATCATCCAGAGCAGAGGCCGCAACGCGCCAACCCGTCGGTCCTTCCTGGCCGGCGCAGGGGCCGCGGGTCTCGCCGCGGCGATCCCGGCGTCCTTGCGCGCGCAGGTTGCGCCGACGCCGGTCCTGATCCGCGGCGCCGCGATCTTCGACGGGCGCGCGCCGGGCCTGATCGCCGGGTCGGACGTGCTGATCGAGAACGGCATGATCTCGGCGGTCGGCCCGAACCTGTCCGCGCCCGAGGCGAAAGCGATCGATGCGAGCGGCCTGACGCTCACCCCCGGCCTGACCGATGCCCACACCCATATCATGTGGCAGGACGAGATCGAGGAGCTGATCTACGGCTCGCCCCACGAATATACCGGCGCGATGGCGGCAGAGGGCGCGCGGCGCATGCTGCTGCGCGGCTTCACCACCGTGCGCGATGCCGGCGGGCCGGCCTTCGGCCTCAAGCGCGCCATCGACAGCGGCGTTCTGGCCGGGCCGCGCATCCTGCCCTCGGGCTTCTTCATCTCGCAGACCTCCGGCCATGGCGATTTCGAGCCGCGGCTCAACTACCTCTCGCCGCATTTCACCGGCCAGCTCGATCCGGCCTACCTGCGCGGCTGGACGATCACCGCCGATGGCAAGGCCGAGGCGATCAAGGCGGCGCGCGAGGCGCTGCGCTATGGCGCGAGCCAGCTCAAGATCATGGGATCGGGCTCGATCACCGGGGCGCATGACCCGCTGGACGTGACCGAGTTCACGCTGGAGGAATTGCAGGCCATCGTGGCCGAGGCGCAGAAATGGGGCACTTACGCCCAGATCCACGCCTATTCCGACGCGGCGGTGCAGAACGCGCTGATCGCCGGGGTGCGCTCGGTCGAGCATGGGCTTTTCGCCTCAGAAGCCTCGATGCAGATGATGAAGGACAAGGATGTCTTCTTCTCGACCCAGTACCTGACCTATGCCGCCAGCCCCGAGGAGGCGGGCCTGACCGGCGAGGCGGTGCCGAAATTCCTGCAGGCCAAGGCCGGGGCGACGGCAGGCTATGAACGCGCCAAGGCCTTCGGCCTCAAGGTGGCCTGGGGCACCGACATCCTCGGCACCATCGACAAGGGCCCGTTCCAGTCCCTCGAATTCGTCGCCCGCACGGCGTATTACACGCCCGCAGAGATCCTGATGCAGGCCACCTCGGGCAATGCCGAGCTCTTCGCGCGCAGCGGCCCGCGCCACCCCTACCGCGCCGGCCCGCTGGGCGTGATCGCGCCGGGCGCCTATGGCGATCTGCTGCTGGTGGATGGCAACCCGCTGGACGATATCGCGATCCTGACCACGCCGGAGACCTCGCTGGCGCTGATCATGAAGGGTGGCGTGGTCCACAAATCGCTGCTGTGACCGGCTCCGCGCGCCCCGCCTTCCCCACGCCAAGGGGTCCAAAGACGCCCCGTGGAGCGCGCAGGCACGCTGCGCTTGCCGCATGGGCCCTGATGCTCGGCGTCGGGCTGACCGGCACCGCCCATGCGCAGACGGCGGCGGAAACGCTCTCGGGTCCGTCTTCGACCTCCACCACGCTGAGCCGCGACGCCCAGGACAAGGACAGCGTTCTGGCCGTCGACATCCAGCAAGGTTGGGCGCGGTGGAAATCGAGACTGCAGGAGCGGACCGGCCTCGAACTTGGGTTCGACTACAACGCCCTGGGATTCACCGCCAGCTCGAGCCTCGGCGCCCGCGACGCGGGCGGCGGCGTGTTCCGGGCCTTCGGCAAATGGGCGCTGATGAGCCGCGACGGCCCCAATACCGGCAGCCTGGTGTTCAAGCTCGAGCATCGCCACGCCTATGGTGACGTGCCGCTCACCGACTACGGGTTCGAGCTGGGCTATGTCGGGCTGGTCAATTCGGTGCTCAACGACCAGGGCTGGCGCGCCACGAACTTCTACTGGCAACAGACCTTCGCGAGCGGACGCGGGGTGGTCTCCGCCGGCTGGCTGGACGTGACCGACTACGTGGATGTCTACGCGCTGGCCAGCCCCTGGACGGGGTTCTCCAACCTGGCGTTCCAGACCGGATCCGGCACGATCGGCGGCCTGCCGGACGGGGCCCTGGGCGTGGTGGCCGCCGGCTTCCTGACCGGGAACCTCTATGCCGCCGCCGGCATCGTCGATGCCAATGGCGACGCGACCGATCTCGCCGGAGGGTTCGACACCCTCTTTGACGAGGGCGAGACCTTCAAGTCGGTGGAACTGGGCTGGACGTCGGGCCCCAAGTCCCTGTTCATCGACAATGCCCACGTGACGCTCTGGCAGATCGACGCGCGGTCAAACGCCGGAACCTCGGACGGGCATGGCATTGCCTTCTCCTATACCCGCGGCATCGACAACACCTGGCTGCCCTTCCTGCGCGGCGGCTGGGCCGATGGCGGCGGCAGCCTCTACGAGGCCTCGCTCAGCGCCGGCGTCGGCTATACCCGGAATCCGGGCCGGCAACTGAACGGCGTCGGGATCAACTGGAGCCGTCCCAGCGAGGAGACCTTCGGGGCGGACCTGGACGACCAGCTGACCCTCGAGGCCTTCAGCCGCTGGCAGCTGACCGAAGGCGTCGAGATCACGCCCAGCGTGCAGATCATCCGCAATCCCGCCCTGAACCGCGACAAATCCACGATAGCCCTGCTCGGACTGAGACTGCGCGCGGCCTTCTGATCGAGCGGCCGGCCGGCTTGTTCGCGCGACGGGATCCATCGTCGTCATCAAGCCTTTTCGGCGCCGCCGCGGGCTGCACCGCCAAGGCGGCCATGGCCACCGACAGCAGGGCGGCGGGCCAGATACCGTGTTTCATCCTCGTCTCCTGCTGACGTCTGGCGCGCGGCCATGTCCGGGCTCACGTCCGGCTGATATCGGCCGTACCGGTGGCATAGCGGAAGCGACAGACCCGGGGCTCGGTATTGACGGTCATCGCGTCGCGGCGGTCCGTCATGCGCACCTCCATCTTCGCTCCTTAGAGCATGTCGCGCTCAATTGGCCTCATAGCCTGCGGCCTTGAAGTAGTTGTAACGCTCTTCATCTGAGAAGAGGTCGCAGACATGTCTGTACCGGGGTATGGCTATGAGAC
>JAGRMU010000670.1 GCA_020441165.1 Sedimentitalea sp. | reverse complement strand
GGCCCTTGCGGATCGCGTCGGCGCCAAAGCGGCGGCGGATGGCGTCGCTGGCACGTTCGGCGCCCGAGCGGCGGGCGGCCTGCGGGTCGAGCAGGTCGCCGGAGAGGTCGGCCTGGGCCTCGGGGCAGAGCTCGGACAGCCCGCAGCCGAGGAGCCGGTAGGGGCCGCGGTCGCCGAGCTGGTCGAAGAGGTCGCGTGCGGTGCGGTAGATGCGGTCGGCCATCTGGGTGGCGTCGCGCAGGGCGTGGCGGCGGGTGATCAGGGTGAAGTCGGCGCGCTTCAGCTTCAGCGTCACCACCCGGCCCGCCAGCCCCTTGGCCTTGGCGCGGTCCGAGACCTTCTCGGCCATGCGCCACAGGTGCCCGTCGAGGATGTGCCAGTCGCCGGTATCCTCGAAGAAGGTGGTCTCGTTGGAGATCGAGCGTACCGGCTCGTGCGCCGAGACCCGGCGGTGGTCCTCGCCGCGGGCCAGGTGCCAGAGCCGCTCGCCCGTCGCGCCGAAGCGCGCGGTCAGCGCCGTGCGCTCCCAGCGCAGCAGATCGGCGAAGCTGCGGATGCCGGCCTGCTCAAGCGCGGCCTGCGCCGCCGGGCCGATGCCCCAGATCAGCCGCACCGGCTTGTCCCGCAGGAAGGCGGCGGTTTCGGCGCGGCCGATCACCGAAAAGCCGCGCGGCTTGTCGAGATCCGACGCGACCTTGGCGAGAAACTTGTTGTGCGACAAGCCGATCGAGCCGGTCAGGCCCAGCTCGGCCTTCATCCGGCGGGTCAGCCGCGCCAGCATGACGGCGGGCGGCGCCCCGTGCAGGCGCTGGGTGCCCGAAAGGTCGAGGAAGGCCTCGTCCAGCGACAGCGGCTCGATGGCGGGGGTAAGCTCCTCCATCATCGCGCGAATCGCCCGGGAGGCCTCGACATAGGCGGCCATGCGCGGCTTCAGCACCACCGCCTCGGGGCAGAGCTTGAGCGCCTGGAACATCGGCATCGCCGAGCGCACGCCGCGGATTCGCGCCACGTAGCAGGCAGTCGAGACCACGCCGCGCCGGCCGCCGCCGATGATCACCGGTTTGCCCTCGAGGGTGGGATCGTCGCGCTTTTCCACCGAGGCGTAGAAGGCGTCGCAGTCCATGTGGGCGATGGTCAGATCGAAAAGCTCGGGATGGGCCAGCATCCGCGGGCTGCCGCAGGAAGGGCAGCGGC
>JAGRMU010000669.1:1110-1517 GCA_020441165.1 Sedimentitalea sp. | reverse complement strand
GTCACCAACCCCGCGAAATGGCGCGAGGGCCAGCAGGGCCACGTCAGCTGGCTCTACCGCGGGGCAGTGCGGCGCGGCCGCCGGCCGGAGCGCCTGGAGGACCTGCTGACCCTCGACACGCTCGAGGCCGCGCTCGAGGCGCATGCCGAGGCCGCGACGGCCGGCCGCGTCGGCCCGGCGCAGGAAACCTCGACCCTGAAGAGCCGGTTCACCGGGCTCATCCAGCTTGCGGCCAAGGGGCTGAAGGATCCCGGGCTTGCCGCGTCGCTGCAGATCCTGCGCAAGACGCGCGAGGCCGAGGTCAACAACCCCTACGTCAAGGGTCTCTCGAAAGGCGCCGATGCGCTGATCGACACGCTGCACGATGGCGGCGAGGCGCTCTACCGCCGGATCGTCACCGCCCCGGA
>JAGRMU010000669.1:456-1095 GCA_020441165.1 Sedimentitalea sp. | reverse complement strand
TGCAAGGCTCGAGGCCTGGGAGGACATGCCCCGCGACACGCGGCTCGAGACACTCAAGCTCGGCGCCTCGGCCGCGATCTGGGCCCTGCAGCTCTGCCGGCCCCGCCGCCGCGCCAACGTGATGTTCGAGCGCCTGCGCGCCGCCCGGGACCCGGTCACGCGCATCGCGCTCCATGCCCGAACCCTGCGCGAAGACGGGCGCGACTATGTTTCGCTGACCCCCAAGGGCGAGGTGAAGAACCTGCGGAAACTGGAATTCGTGATCCGGGCGCAGGACGCCGAGATCCTGCGCTGGTGGATCGAGGAGCTGCGTCCGCTCTACATCGAGACCCGGCAGATCGCCGACAGCTGCTACCTGTTTCCCGGAACCGCGCAGCCGCGCAACCTGCGCGCGGGTCTCGATCTTCCGCCCGGCTGCGTGAGCGGGGCCTGGTTCGCCGAGGCCTGGACCGCCGGCGCCGCAATCGTCGGGCTGCGCCTGACCACGCATCAGGCCCGGCACACGGCGGCGGTGATCTGGCTTGCGCGCCATCCGGGAGATTTTGCCGGCGCCGCGGCCCTCATCGGCTCGAGCGAGCGGATCGTGCGCGAGAAATACGGCGCCGACGACAGCGCCGGGATCGCCGCCGAAGCCCGCGC
>JAGRMU010000669.1:0-246 GCA_020441165.1 Sedimentitalea sp. | reverse complement strand
CGGGACTGCCCGCCGCGGGCCTGCTACGACCAGGCCGCGCAGAGCGAGCCGACCCTCGGCACGCTCCTGCGCAGCCTCGAGCGGTTCGCGCCGGAGGTGAACCTCGCCGAGGGCCGCCTCGCCCGCAAGGCCTGGTACAGGCACCGCAAGGGTGGCGCGGCCAGCGTTGCCGCGGCGGTGGTGCCAGCCGGCCCACCGGGGCCGCCGGCAGGGTGGCCCCCCGCCTGGCACCCGGCCCATGCCCGG
>JAGRMU010000668.1 GCA_020441165.1 Sedimentitalea sp. | reverse complement strand
TCGACGTGCTGCGCCGGTTCCGCGAGGCCCCCAGGTCGGCGCTGGCCGAGGCGGTGCGCAACCTGCGCACCAGCATCCTCTTCTCGAATGTCGACCGGCCGCCGCAGGTGGTTCTGTTCACCTCGTCGGTGCCGCGCGAGGGCAAGTCGACCAGCGCGCTGCTGGTGGCGATGACCAGCCGGCAGATGGGCCAGAGCGCGATCATCGTCGATTGCGACCTGCGCCTGCCGGCGCTGGCGCGGATGCTGGACGCCGCCGACGACGCGCCGGGCCTGCTGTCGCTGATCGAGGGCACCGCCCAGATCGACGAGGCGGTCTTCGTCGATCCCGAGACCGGCCTGCACGTGCTGATGAGCAAGCCGTCCGAGCCGCGCTCGAACGTCAACGCCGCCGACATCCTGTCCTCGCGGAAATTCGACGAGCTGATCGCGGCGCTGCGCGCGCGCTATGACCGGGTGATCCTGGATGCGCCGCCGACGCTGGCGGTGACCGATGCGCGGATCCTCGCGGCCCGCTCGGACGCGGTGGTCTACGCGGTGCGCTGGGATCACACGCCGCGCGGCGCGGTGCTGGAGGGCCTGCGGGAATTGCAGAACGTCAATGCCCCGCTCGCCGGCACGGTGCTGGCGATGATCGACGAGAAGAAGGCGGCGCGCCATGCCTATGACGGGGGCGCCTATTACCGCGGCCGGTATCGGGACTACTATGTGTCCTGACCGTCCAGACGGTGCCCGTTGAAGCTGTCGAGCGGGAAGCGAGGCGCGGCGCTGCAGGGCGCTCTGGGCTGGGCCTGCCTGATCCTCGTGCTGCTCTCGGCCCTTGCCCTCGGCGGCAACCGGCTGGTCGCCTGGACGCTGCTGGCGATGGCGCTGCTGCCGCTCTTCGCGGTGCAAATCGCCCTCGATCTTGCACGCGGCCCGCCCGATCCGGCGCGGCGGGCCTGGGGTCCCGCGCTGCTCTTCCTGCCGGTGCTGGCCTGGGCGATCGTCCAGACCCTGCCGCTGGGCGGCTCCGCCTGGGCGCATCCGGCCTGGGCGCTGGTGCCCGAGGCGCCGGTCCGCATCTCGGCGACGCCGATTCGCGGGCAGCACCACGTCATGCGCCTGGCCGCCTATGCCATGGTGTTCTGGACCCTCTTGCGCGCGGCCTGCGATCCGGTGCGCGCCTGGGCCTTCCTGCGGCTGATCGCGCTCTGGTCCGGTGCCCTGGCGCTCTACGGGCTGGCCGCGGCGGCCTTCGGCGTCAACCCGATCCTCGGCGAGGGCGCCAGCCCGGTGGTCTCGGCCAGTTTCGTCAACCGCAACTCCTACGCCACCTACGCGGTGTTCGGCCTGATCGCCAATCTTGCCGTGTTCCTGCGCGTGCAGGAGACTTCGGGCCGCGCCGACGGCGCGCGGCACCGGCGCGCCCGCGAGACCATCGAGCGTTTCCTGGGCGGCGGCTGGCTCTACGGCGCGGGCGTGCTGCTGTGCCTCGCCGCGCTGCTCGCCACCCAGAGCCGCGCCGGGGCGCTGGCCGGGC
>JAGRMU010000667.1 GCA_020441165.1 Sedimentitalea sp. | reverse complement strand
TCGACGTGCTGCGCCGGTTCCGCGAAGCCCCCAGGTCGGCGCTGGCCGAGGCGGTGCGCAACCTGCGCACCAGCATCCTCTTCTCGAATGTCGACCGGCCGCCGCAGGTGGTCCTGTTCACCTCGTCGGTGCCGCGCGAGGGCAAGTCGACCAGCGCGCTGCTGGTGGCGATGACCAGCCGGCAGATGGGCCAGAGCGCGATCATCGTCGACTGCGACCTGCGCCTGCCGGCGCTGGCGCGGATGCTGGACGCCGCCGACGACGCACCGGGCCTGCTGTCGCTGATCGAGGGCACCGCCCAGATCGACGAGGCGGTCTTCGTCGACCCCGAGACCGGCCTGCACGTGCTGATGTGCAAGCCCTCCGAGCCGCGCTCGAACGTCAATGCCGCCGACATCCTGTCCTCGCGGAAATTCGACGAGCTGATCGCGGCGCTACGCGCGCGCTATGACCGGGTGATCCTGGATGCGCCGCCGACGCTGGCGGTGACCGATGCGCGGATCCTCGCGGCCCGCTCGGACGCGGTGGTCTACGCGGTGCGCTGGGATCACACGCCGCGCGGCGCGGTGCTGGAGGGCCTTCGGGAATTGCAGAACGTCAATGCCCCGCTCGCCGGCACGGTGCTGGCGATGATCGACGAGAAGAAAGCGGCGCGCCATGCCTATGACGGGGGCACCTATTACCGCGGCCGGTATCGGGACTACTATGCGTCCTGACCGTCCGGACGGTGCCCGTTGAAGCTGTCGAGCGGGAAGCGAGGCGCGGGGCTGCAGGGCGCTCTGGGCTGGGCCTGCCTGATCCTCGTGCTGCTCTCGGCCCTCGCCCTCGGCGGCAACCGGCCGGTCGCCTGGACGCTGCTGGCGATGGCGCTGCTGCCGCTTTTCGCCGCGCAGATCGCCCTCGATCTGGCGCGCGGCCTGCCCGACCCGGCGCGGCGAGCCTGGGGCCCCGCGCTGCTCTTCCTGCCGGTGCTGGCCTGGGCGATCGTCCAGACCCTGCCGCTGGGCGGCTCTGCCTGGGCGCACCCAGCCTGGGCGCTGGTGCCCGAGGCGCCGGGCCGCATCTCGGCGGTGCCGATCCGCGGGCAGCACCACGTCATGCGCCTCGCCACCTACGGCATGGTGTTCTGGACCCTCTTGCGCGCGGCCTGCGATCCCGCCCGCGCCTGGGGCTTCCTGCGGCTGATCGCGCTCTGGTCCGGCGCCCTGGCGCTCTACGGGCTGGCCGCGGCGGCCTTCGGCGTCAACCCGATCCTCGGCGACAGCGCCAGCCCTGCGGTCTCGGCCAGTTTCGTCAACCGCAACTCCTACGCCACCTACGCGGTGTTCGGCCTGATCGCCAATCTTGCCGTGTTCCTGCGCGTGCAGGAGACTTCGGGCCGCGCCGGCGGCGCGCGGCACCGGCGCGCCCGCGAGGCCATCGAGCGCTTTCTGGGCGGCGGCTGGCTCTACGGCGCGGGCGTGCTGCTGTGCCTCGCCGCGCTGCTCGCCACGCAAAGCCGCGCCGGGGCGCTGGCCGGGC
>JAGRMU010000191.1 GCA_020441165.1 Sedimentitalea sp. | reverse complement strand
TCGATCATGCTTTCCAGCATCTGGGTGGCGACGATCACCGGCTTGGCCATCGCCCGGCAGCGGCGCACCAGGCGCTTCTGGATCGGCGGCACCGCCTGCACCGGCAGCTCGACCCCCAGATCACCGCGCGCCACCATCACCCCGTCAGCAACGGCGAGGATCTCGTCGAAACGCTCCACCGCCTTGGGCTTCTCGATCTTGACCATGATCGCCGCGCGGCCGGCCACCAGCGCGCGGGCCTCGGTCACGTCCTGGGTGCGCTGCACGAAGCTCAACGCCAGCCAGTCCACCCCGAGACCGCAGGCGAACTCCAGATCGCTGCGGTCCTTGTCGGAAAGCGCTGCCAGCGGCAGCTCCACATCCGGCACGTTGACGCCCTTGTGGTTCGAGATCGTCCCCCCCGCGATCACCGTGCAGTCGGCGAAATCGGCCCCGCAAGCCTCGACCTTGAGGCGGATCTTGCCGTCGTTTACCAACAGCGACACCCCCGGCTCGAGCGCCGCGAAGATCTCGGGATGCGGCAGGCAGACCCGCGCGCCGTCGCCCTCGGCCGGGTCCAGGTCCATCCGGAACCGCGCGCCTTCGGCCAGCTCCTCGCTACCTTTCGCGAACTTGCCGACCCGCAGCTTCGGCCCCTGCAGGTCGGCGAGGATCGCGATCGGGCTGCCCAGCTCCTGTTCCACCCGTCGGATGATCGCGTGCTTGGCGCGAATCTCGCCTTGCGTGCCGTGGCTCATGTTCAGGCGAAACACGTCCACCCCGGCCTCGTGCAGCGCGCGGATCATCTCGTAGGTGTCCGAGGCCGGACCCAGCGTGGCGACGATCTTGACGTTGCGCAGGCGTCTCATGGTGGCTTTTCCTTTCCCTGCGGCATGTTACCGCAAACAGGTCCGCGCCCGCTTATGGCGCAATTCCCATTTGCCGGCAACTGTCCTAAAGAGCGGGCAACGAGATGACAGGCCCATGACATACACCCCCTTCTTCGTCCATGGCGAGACCCGCCCGGCGCGCTGGCTGATCACCTGCGACCATGCCACCAACACCGTCCCGCCGCAGGTGGCGGGCGGCGATCTCGGCCTGCCGCGCGAGGACATGGAGCGTCATATCGGCTATGACGTCGGCGCCTACGGGGTCGCCCAGCACCTGGGCGTGCTGCTCGACGCGCCGGTGATCGCCGCCAACTTCTCGCGGCTGGTGATCGACCCGAACCGGGGCGAGGACGACCCGACCCTGCTGATGAAGCTCTATGACGGCTCGATCATCCCCGGCAACCGCCATGCCGGCCCGGAGGAGATCGAACGCCGGCTCGATCTGTGCTATCGTCCCTATCACCGCGAACTGGCGCGCATGGCCGCCCTGCCCCATGCGGTGATCCTGTCGATGCACAGCTTCACCCGGCAGCTGCGCGGGCGCGAACCGCGCCCTTGGGATATCGGCGTGCTCTATGCCGGCGACGACCGGCTGGCGCGGCCGCTGCTCGACCGCTTGCAGGCCGAGCCCGATCTTTGCGTCGGCGACAACCAGCCCTATTCGGGGCACCTGCCGGGGGACGCCATCGACAAGCATGCCATCGCCCACCAGCGCCCCAACGCGCTGATCGAGCTGCGCAACGACCTGATCGCCGATCACGACGGCCAGCGGCACTGGGCCGAACGCCTCGCCCCGATCCTGACCGCCGCGCTTGCCGCCGCGCCCCTGTAATCGGCGCGCCGCGCCCTATCTTCCGTCCAGACCCCAAGGAGACGCACCATGACCCCCCAGACCGAGATCGAACTTCAGGCCGCCGCCTTCCGCCGGTTGCAGAAGCACCTGATGCAGGACCGCACCGACGTGCAGAACATCGACCTGATGAACATGGCCGGGTTCTGCCGCAACTGCCTGGCGCGCTGGTATCAGGAGGCCGCCAACGAGCGCGGCATGGCGATGGACAAGGCGCAGGCGCGCGAGATCTTCTACGGGATGACCATGGATGAGTGGAAGGCGAACCATCAAACCGAGGCCGATGCCGACAAGCAGGCCGCCTTCAAGGTCGCCTTTGCCGAGAACGTGGGCAAGGACGGCTGAGCGCGGGGCGCCATGACACGGTTTTCCTACGACGGAAGCATCGCCTTTGCCACCGAGCTGGTCTCGGCCGAGCAGGCCGCCGGGACCATGCCGATCCAGCCCGGCATCCTCAACCCCTTCGGCACGGTCCATGCCGGCGCCCTGATCTGGTTCGCCGATGTGGTGGCCACCACCCTTGCCCTGCAGGGCCGGGTGCCCGAGGCGGGGATGACCGGCTTTCCGCTGGCGATCAACCTCGCGGCGAACCTGGTCGGGAACAGCGGCGAGGGCTCGCTGCACGCCAGCGCGCGTTTCGTGAAGCAGGGGCGGCGGGTCTCGACGGTGCGGACCGAAGTGACCAGCGATGCGGGCAAGCTGCTGCTCGACCTGACCACCACCCATATCGCCGCGAGCTGACTGGCGCGTCAGGCGGGGCCATGGCGCTCAGCCGCGCCGTGCCGCCATCCGCCGGATGAAATCGGCGCAAGCCTCGGGGGCGGTGACCGGGATCATGTGGCCGCGACCGGGCAGCGTCTCGAAGGCCAGCCCATGGGCCTGCATCGCCGCGCCCTGCGCCTGCGGCGACAGCACCGGGTCCTCGGCCCCGAACAGCACCCCGCCCGGCGCCTGGAGTTCGCCATAGCGCGCCGCCTGCGCCGGCAGCGACCGCATCTGGCCGATCAGGTCCGCGGAGGCGGCGATGAAGGCCTGCGGGCGGAACCCCAGCGCGCCACCGGCGCGGGTCAGGAAATCGCCCGGCGCAGGCTCGGGCGCGAAGACCTCCGCGAGCACCCGGTCCCGTGTCGCGTGGGCCAGCGGCACCGCGAGCGTGTGGCCGATCAGACGGCGCAACCCCGGCGAGGTCACCAGCAGCCCCCGGAACAGCGCCGGGGGCTCGGCGACCGGATGGGTCAGCGGGGCCAGCAGCGCCAGTGCCGCGATCTGCCCGGGCCGCTGCAGCGCCAGCGCCAGCGCCACCGCGCCGCCCAGCGAATGGCCGACCAGCATCGGTTTCCCGATGCCGCGCGCATCGAGAACAGCGCCGATCATCCGTGCCTGCTCGGGCAGGCTGGCGAAGTCGTCGCTGTCGCGGCGCGAATACCCGCAGCCGGGCCGGTCCAGAGCGATCACCCGGAACTCCCCGGCCAGCAGCCCGGCCAGCGCATAGGTAAAATGCTGCAACTGGCCCGAGAGCCCGTGGATCAGCACCAGCGGCGGCGCGTCCTCGGGGCCCATCTCGACGACATGGATCGCGCCCCCGGGCACCGGGACGATCTCGCCCAGCTGCGGCACCTGCCGTTCGGCCTGCGCCGCCAGCGCCCGGGTGCGCAGCACCAAAGCCAGCAGCGCGGCCGCCAGCAGCGCCAGGATCAGCAGCAGAACAGATGTGAGCGACATGATCGCCTCCCCGACGCTTTCAGCGCTACGTCAGACTCACTTCTCCGCACGTCTTTCCGGGGCGCAGCCCCGGATCGCGCCCGACCCGCCCCCCAGGGCGGGCGCGATTGCGCCCACCCTCGGGCCGGGCGCGATCCTCTGCGCAGTTGACGAAGCGGTACAGACAAGGCTCATCTCGGTTCAGACGTGCAATCGGGCGCAGCCTATCGGGACGCGGCGCGGCTGTCTGCCGGGAATCGCCCCTGAGTGCGCACCGCAGCCGGCGCATCACTCGAAGACGTAGCCGAAGCGCGCGATGTCCCGGGCGCAGCTCTCGGCCACCGCGTCCGCCGCGGTGGCGCTGTAATAGGCGCGATAGTCGCGCCCGCGCGCCGAGACATTCGCCACCGGCAGCACCGGATCGAATCCCAGATGCCGGACCAGCGGCGCCGCGTCCTCGGCAAAATGCTCGATGCGGATATAGGCGTCGCACTGTTCGCGCCCGTCTGCGCGGCGCATATAGGCTTCGGCGGGGTGGGCGCGGAACGACGCCCGGGTCTGGGCATGGGTGACGAACCCCTCGAACGCCAGATCCCGCGCCAGGGTCACGGCGGGATGCGAAAAACTCTGCCCGCGCAGCCAGTGGTAATAGCTGACCGCCCGGTCCCAGGGGTTGCGCACCAGGGTAAAGGCGAAGA
This sequence comes from Sedimentitalea sp., assembly GCA_020441165.1. Taxonomy (GTDB): domain Bacteria; phylum Pseudomonadota; class Alphaproteobacteria; order Rhodobacterales; family Rhodobacteraceae; genus JAGRMU01. Next base: position 10,107 of record JAGRMU010000191.1, on the reverse strand, counting down.
GCCCATCGAGCACCTCGCCCGGGACCAGACCCTCGATATCCGCCAGCGTCGAATGCTTCCAGAGTCGCCCGCGCGCCGCCACACCCTGCAGCCGGCGCCGGCGTCGCCGCGCCTTGGGGGTGTCTCCGATCAGGATGTCGTCCTTCATCGCCCGCGCCTCCAGCGCCAGCGCCAGCGCGGTGCCGCCGGTCTTGGGGATGTGGACGAAGACATAGCCGCGGCCGGTGCTCAGGATCATGACGCGAAGGCTAGCCTATTTCGAGCGGACCGCAATGATGCCCCCCGCCAGCGCGATCAGCGTGATGCCCAGCACCTGCCAGGGACCGACCCCCTGCCCCAGCGCGACCCAGGCGAAGAGCGGTCCGAAGATCATCAGCGAATATTCGAAGACGCCCACATAGGAGGGCTCGCCCAGCTGGTAGCCCTTGGTCATCATGAAGACCGCGACCACCGACCCGGCCGCCTGCACCATCACCCAGGGCGCGGCCTGCCACATCGGCCAGACCCAGCCCCGGGTGACGAAGCCCTCGGGTCCGGGCGCGCTTTCGGGGCCGAGCACCGCGATGCCGGCCAGCCCCAGAAGCCCGAAGAGGCCGAGCGCGAGCATCATCCCCATCAGCAGCGAAACCGTGCTTTCGCGCGCGCAAAGCGTATTGGTGGCGATCGCGCCCAGGGCATAGAAGAACCCGCCCGCCACCGGGATCAGTGTCGCGATCTCGAACTTGCGCGGGTCCGGCTGCAGCACCAGCAGGATGCCGGCAAAGCCCACCGCCACCGCCAGCACCCGCCACGGCCCGATCCGCTGGCGTCCGGCCAGCACGGTGATCAGGACGATGAAGATCGGCGAGGTGAAAAGCCCCGCCATCGCCTGGGCGACGGGGATCAGCGCCAGGGCGGCGAAATAGAACAGCATGGCGACGGCGACCAGCAGGCTGCGCAGGGTGACCGCCCAGAGCCGCGCGGGCCGGATCCGCCCCAGCCCCAGCAGCGACAGCCCGGCCACCATCGGCAGCGCCAGCAGCGCCCGCGTGGCGTGGAACTGCCAGAGCCCGATCTCCTCGGCCAGGCGCACGATGAAATTGTCGATCACCCCGATGATCGCCATCGCGGCGATCATCAGCAGCGCCGGGACCAGCCCGCCGGTATCGTCTGCCTCTTTCATGCTCTTCCCATTGCGGCGCCAGCGGCGCAATATCTGGTCTCGAAGCGACATGCCGCGGGATTTGGGAAAGGAACTACCATGGGCTGGATGGCGGATGAAACCGGGCTGCACCGGAGGGCCGCGAATTACACGCCGCTGACGCCGCTCTCGACGCTGCGCCGGGCGGCGCGGATCTATCCCGGCGAGATGGCGGTGGTCTATGGCAGTCACCGCAAGACCTATGCCGAGTACGAGGACCGCTGCACGCGGCTGGCCTCGGCGCTGGCGGCGATGGGGGTGGGCCCCGGCGACGTGGTCTCGACGCTGATCCCGAACCTGCCGCCCCAGGCCGAGGCGCATTTCGGCGTGCCCGCCTGCGGCGCGGTGCTGAACGCGATCAACACCCGGCTCGACGTCGATACCGTGGCCTATATCCTCGATCACAGCGGCGCCAAAGTCGTGCTGGTCGACACCCAGTTCCTGACCCTCGCCGAGGCCGCGCTGGAGCGGATGGAGGGCCCGCCGCCGCAGATCGTCGAGGTGCCCGACCCCCAGGCCGGTTTTCCGGCGCGCGGGCCGCATCCCGACTACGAGGCGGTGCTGGCCGGTGCCGATCCCGGCTTCGAGTGGATCCTGCCGCAGGACGAATGGGAGAGCATCGCGCTCAACTATACCTCCGGCACCACCGGGCGGCCCAAGGGCGTGGTCTATCACCACCGCGGAGCGTATCTGAACGCGATGGGCCAGATCCTGAGCTGGCGGATGGTGCTGCGCCCGCGTTATCTGACCATCGTGCCGCTGTTTCACTGCAACGGCTGGTGCCACACCTGGATGATGCCGATGCTGGGCGGCACCCTGGTCTGCTGCCGCGACATCACCGCACCGAACATCTTCAACGCCATCGCCGACGAGGGCGTCACGCATTTCGGCGGCGCCCCGATCGTGCTGAACATGCTGGTCAACGCCCCCGCCGCCGAGCGGCGCGATTTCGATCACGTGGTGGAGGTCTTCACCGCCGGCGCGCCCCCCGCCCCCGCGACCCTGGCCAAGATCGAGCCGATGGGCTTCAACGTCACCCAGGTCTACGGGCTGACCGAGACCTACGGGCCCGCCACAGAATGCACCTGGGGGCCGCACTGGGACGATCTGACCGGAGATGCCCGCGCCGCGATCAAAGCGCGGCAGGGGGTGGCGATGCCGATCTTCGAACAGATCACCGTGCTGGACGAGGGCCTCGCGCAGATCCCGATGGACGGCACCACCCAGGGCGAGATCGTGATGCGCGGCAACGGGGTGATGAAGGGCTATTACCGCAACCCGCGCGCCACCGAGGAAGCGTTCAAGGGCGGCTGTTTCCATTCCGGCGACATCGCCGTGCAGCATCCGGACGGCTACATCCAGATCACCGACCGCGCCAAGGACGTGATCATCTCGGGCGGCGAGAATGTCAGCTCGGTCGAGGTCGAGGGGGCGCTGATGGCCCATCCCGACGTGCTGCTGGCGGCGGTGGTCGCCAAGCCGGACGAGCGATGGGGCGAGGTGCCCTGTGCCTTCGTTGAGCTCAAGCCAGGGGCGGCCGAAGACCCCGACGCGCTGATCGCCTTCGCGCGCAAGACCCTCGCGGGGTTCAAGACGCCCAAGCAGGTGGTGTTTCAGGAGTTGCCGAAGACCTCGACCGGCAAGATCCAGAAATTCGAGCTGCGCAAGATCGCCAAGACGCTGTGAGCCCCGCAGGACGATACCGGTTCCGATCGCCCGCGGGGCGCCGGTTTCCGGCCGCCTTGGCGCGCTGAACCAGTTTCAGTTTGACCCTGCGACTTCACGCCCTGAGCAGAGGATCGCGCCCGACCCGAGGGTGGGGGCGATGAAATCGCGCCCGCGTCGCGCCAGAGGCGCGCGTTCTGCTCGGGCGGGGCGGACCCTGCGCGATCCGGGACTGCGACCCTAAGAGACATTCGCAGGCGAGATTCCAACGCCGCGTAAATCGCGCTTTCAGAGTGCCGCACCAGCAGGGCGCGCCGCGGCTTCAACCCATTTGCCGCGCGCGCGAAGGCCGTGCTAGGGTCGCGCAAAAAGCGAGGCTGGGCAAAACCCGCAGATGACGGCGCTGAAGGAATATCAACGGCTCGAGGCCAGCGGCCTCTGGCGCCCGACCGCCGAGGATCAGCGGCGCGAGGTGGTGGTCTCGGTGGGCGAGGCGACGCTGACCATCTCGGACCTCAATGACAGGCCCCTGACCCATTGGTCGCTGGCGGCGCTGGAACGGATTAATCCCGGCCAGCGCCCGGCGATCTACTGCCCGGATGGCGATCCCGGCGAAACCCTGGAACTCGCGGCGGGCGAGGACCAGATGACCGACGCCATCGAGCGGCTGCGCCGCGCCGTCGAGCGCGCCCGGCCCCGGCCCGGGCGGCTGCGGCTGGTCGGCGTGCTGGCGGTCTCCGGCGCGGTGCTGGCGCTGCTGGTGCTCTGGCTGCCGGGGGCGATGACGCGCCACGCGGTCGAGGTCGTGCCGACGGTCAAGCGCCAGGAGATCGGGCAGGCCCTGCTGGGCCGGATCGAGCGGGTCGCCGGAGGGGCCTGCGGAAGCCCCGAGACCCGGCGCATCCTGGCGCGCCTGGCCCGCCGCACCGGGGTGCGGCAGATCGTGGTGCTGCCCTCGGGCGTGCCCGACGCGCTGGGTCTGCCCGGCAGCGTGGTGGTGCTGAACAAGGCGCTCCTGGCCGATCAGGACGACCCGGGCGTCGCCGCGGGCTTCGTGCTGCGCGAGCAGGTGCGAGCGGCGACGGAGGATCCGCTGGCCGCCCTGCTGGCCGGCGCCGGCCCGATCGCGACCTTCCGCCTGCTGACCACCGGCGAGGTCACCCAGACCACGCTCGACCGCCATGCCGAGACGCTGCTGATCGCCCCCCGCGCGCCGGTGCCCGATGCCGCGTTGCAACCCGCCTTCGCCGAAAGCGGCATCGACCCGGCCGCCTTCGCCCGTGTCGATGGGCGCGACGCCGCCGCCCTCGCCGGCCCGGCCCCGGCGGGCGGGCAGGCCAAGGGACCGCCCGCCCCGGTCCTGCCCGACCGCGACTGGCTGCTGTTGCAGGGCATCTGCGGCTGAGAGGGTGGGGCGACGGGCAAAACCCGCGCCTCTCGCCTACACGTTGACCCCCGACGTCCGGGATCGCGCCCCGCAGACCCGGCGCGGCGCCGGATCTGGAGCCGCGCCGCCCTTGCTACCGGCGCGCCCGGGCGGGCGTCACGTCCGCCTCCGAGCGCGTGGACAGCCAGTAGGGCGAGCCCGGCATCTGCGGGTTCCAGAACTCCGATCCCGGGCCAGCCTCGCCGGCCGGGATCACCAGCACCGGCACCCCGGTCGGCACCGGGACAAGCTTGCGCGGCACGTCTCGGGTCCAGATCCGGTCGCTCGCGGCATCGCCATAGGCGCCGCCGCCGCGGGCACTGTTCAGCCGGTCATCCTCCCAGACCGACATGAACCCGGCCACCGGGCCGCCGGGGCGCAGGCTGCGCGGCTGCAGGCTGCGCTCGGCGCGCCTGGGGTTCAGGCGGTCGTCCTCCCAGGCCGGCTTGTATCCGGCCGGTACCCGGAAGCCGGTGGTGTTCTGCCGCCGGTCATAGACATGGCGCGGCACGATGCGCGCCGCTCCGGGCACTGCCTCCAACGTCTCGATCCCGGCAGAGCGCGAGACCTGCACCGCCGCCGCCGGCGCCTCGGACGTGCGCGCTGCGGCAAGCGTCGGCCGGTAGCCGCAGAGTTGCTTGCGGCTCTGATCGACCCGCGGCGCCCAGGTCACGTTGCCGCCATACCCCGCGCGGATGTAGACGCAGCCGCGGCTGTCCACGTAGTGATCGCCGGCGAAGGCGGCCGGCGGAAGCTCGGCCGGAGGCTGCGCCTTGCGCAGGCTCTGGGCCTGCGCGCCCCCGGCGCCGGCCACGGCCAGAATGAGGCCGATGGCCAGTACGATTGTGGTCTTCAAGATCCCCTCCTCATGGCGCCCCCACGCCCATCCGCGAAAACCATGCCGGAAAGGCATCGCTCGGTAAAGCCGCCAGTGACGGGCATCCGCAGCTACTTGGTGCCGAACATCCGGTCGCCGGCATCGCCGAGACCTGGCAAGATATAGCCCTTGGCGTTCAACCCCCGGTCCACCGCGGCGGTAACGATGGGCACGTCCGGATGCGCCTCGTGCATCCGCTTGATCCCCTCGGGCGCGGCCAGCAGGCAGAGGAACCGGATGTTGCCGGCGCCCGCCTTTTTCAGCAGGTCGACCGCCGCCGCCGAGGAATTGCCGGTGGCCAGCATCGGGTCGACGACGATCACCAGCCGGTCCGACAGGTCCTCCGGCACCTTGAAGTAGTATTGCACCGGCTTCAGCGTCGCCTCGTCCCGGTAGAGCCCGACGAACCCGACCCGGGCCAGCGGGATCAGCTCCAGAACGCCGTCCAGCATGCCGTTGCCGGCCCGCAGGATCGAGACCAGCGCCAGCTTCTTTCCGGCCAGCACCGGGGCCTCCATCTCCTCCATCGGGGTCTCGATGGGCTTGCGGGTCATTGGAAGGTCGCGGGTGATCTCGTAGGCCAGCAGCTGGGTGATCTCGCGCAGAAGCTGCCGGAACACCGCCGTGGGCGTGCCCTTCTCGCGCATCAGCGACAGCTTGTGCTGAACCAGAGGGTGATCGACGACGGTGAGGGTCTTGGACATGGCACGGGGCTCCCTGCGCGGCTTCGGCCTCTTCTTTTGGACCGCGGCGGCGGCGCCTGCAACCCGGCACCGGGCGGCTCAGAGAAAGCTGCGCCCCGGCCCCTGGGCGGGCGCCCCCAGATGGGCGGCGATGCTGGCGGCGACATCGGTGAAGGCCACCAGCCCCAGCGCGCCCGACCCGCGCCCGGCCACCAGCACCGGCACCCGCTCGCGCGTGTGGTCGGTGCCGGTCCAGCCGGGATCATTGCCGTGATCGGCGGTCAGCAGCATGAGGTCCCCGGGCCGCAGCCGCGCCAGCACCGGCGCCAGCGCCGCATCGAACCACTCGAGCGCGCGGGCATAGCCCGCCACGTCGCGGCGATGGCCGTAGAGGCTGTCGAACTCGACGAAATTCGCGAAGGTCAGGCTGCCCTCCTGCGCGCTTTCCACCAGGTCGGCCAGATGTGCCATCAGCTCGGCGTCGCTGCCCTTGCGGACCTCGTCGATGCCCTGCATCGAGAAGATGTCGCCGATCTTGCCGATGGCATGGACCCTGCCCCCCGCCGCCTGCACCCAGTCGGTCAGCACCGGCGCCGGCGGGGCCATGGCGAAATCGCGGCGGTTGCCGGTGCGGGTGAAACCGGCCTCGGACGTTCCGGTGAAGGGCCGCGCGATCACCCGCCCGACCTTCATCGCGTGCAGATGCGGCGCCAGGTCGGCGCAGAGATCGAGCAGCCGCTGCAGGCCGAAGCTCTCCTCGTGGGCGGCGATCTGGAAGACGCTGTCGGCCGAGGTATAGCAGATCGGCCAGCCGCTGCGCAGATGCTCGGGCCCGAGCTCGGCAATGATCGCAGTGCCCGAGGCATGGCAGTTGCCGAGGATCCCCTCGGTTCCGGCGCCCCTTGCCACACGCGCGGTCAGGTCCGCCGGAAAGGCCGGCACCGCGTCGGGAAAGTAATGCCAGTCCCAGGGCACCGGGCATCCGGCCAGTTCCCAATGACCCGAGGGCGTGTCCTTGCCCGAGGAGACCTCGGTGGCCGCGCCCCAGAGCCCTGTCGGCACGGCCTCGAGACCCGGCGTCGCGTCGCCCGAGGCCAGCCGGGTCGCCGCCCCCAGCCCGAGCCCGTCGAGCACCGGCAGGCGCAGGGGCCCGCTGCGCCCGGTCTCGGCGCGGCCCTCGGCGCAGGCCTGGGCGATATGGGCCAGGGTGTTGGCGCCGGTATCGGGCACCTCGCCGTTGAAGAACCGCGCCGCATCCGGCGCGCCGCCGATGCCGACCGAATCCATCACCACCAGGAAGGCGCGCGTCATCCTCCGATCCTTTCGCGGACGAGCGCGGGCACCTCGGTCGGCGCGGCGCCGATCCCGATCGCGGCGCGCACCGCGGCTTCCGCCGCGTCGGCGGCCTCCTCGCGGGCGGCATGGATCAGGGCCAGCGGCGCACCTTGCGCAACACGCTCGCCCAGTCGCACCACCCGCGACAGGCCCACGGCGGGGTCGACCGTGTCGCTCTCGACCTGCCGGCCGCCACCGAGCGCGACCACAGCCAGCCCCAGCGCCTCGCCGTCGATGGCGCACACATGCCCGGCTTCGTTTGCGGCCACCTCGCGGATCACCGGCGCCTCGGGGAGCAGCCGTGCCCAGTCCTCGACGAAGGCGGCCGGCCCGCCCATCGCCGCGATCATCCGCCCGAAGCGCTCGGCCGCGCGGCCGTCGCGGATCGCCGCCAGCACCCGGTCGCGGCCCGCGTTCCGGCTCGCCGCCAGCCCGGCATCGGCCAGAACCGTGCCGCCCAGCTCGGCCGACAGCGCCACCAGCGGCCCCTCGTCGGCCCCGGTCAGCGCCCGCATCACCTCGGCCACTTCCAGCGCGTTCCCCAGCGCGGGCGCCAGCGGCTGATCCATGTCGGTGATCAGCGCCGAGGTCTTGCAGCCGGCGGCATTGGCGGTGGCGCAGAGGGCCTCGGCCAGCGCCCGCGCCTCCTCCATCGACTTCATGAACGCCCCGCTGCCGACCTTGACGTCGAGCACCAGCGCATCGAGGCCCGCGGCCAGTTTCTTGGAGAGGATCGAGGCGGTGATCAGATCGAGGCTCTCGACCGTCGCGGTCACGTCGCGGATCGCATAGAGCCGCCGGTCGGCCGGCGCGATATCGGCGCTGGCGCTGGCGATGACGCAGCCCAGCCGCGCCACCATCTCGGACAGCCACGCCGGCGGGATCGCGGTGACCACGCCGGGGATCGCCTCAAGCTTGTCGAGCGTGCCGCCGGTGTGGCCGAGACCCCGCCCCGAGATCATCGGCACGTAGGCGCCGCAGGCCGCCAGCGCCGGGGCGAGGATCAGCGAGACGCAATCGCCGACGCCCCCGGTCGAGTGCTTGTCGATCACCGGCGCGTCCAGATCCCAGTCCAGCACCGCGCCGCTGTCGCGCATCGCCAGGGTCAGCGCGGTGCGCCCGGCCGCGCCCAGCCCGCCCATGCAGACCGCCATCGCGAAGGCCCCGGCCTGGGCGTCGCTGACCCGGCCATCGGCGAGACCCGTCGCGAACCAGCGCAACTCGTCCTCGGAGGGCACCCCGCCCCGCCGCATTCGGGCGATGATGGCGCGCGCGTCCATGGCTCAGCCCCGCGGCATGTGCGCCGCACCGAAGGCGCCCGGCAGCAGGTCGGCGATGCGCGTCACCGTCTCGGCCCCTTGCACCGTCGCCAGGGTCACCGGCACCTCGCCGGTGCCGAACTCGGCCAGCTTCTGGCGGCAGCCGCCGCAGGGCGGCACCGGCTCGGGGCTGTCGGCGATGACATAGACCTCGGTCAGCACCGTCTCGCCCGCCGCGACCATCGCGGCGATCGCCCCGGCCTCGGCGCAGGTGCCCTCGGGATAAGCCACGTTCTCGACGTTGCACCCGGCATAGACCGCGCCCGAGGCGCCGCGGATGGCGGCCCCGACCCTGAAGCCGGAATAGGGCGCATAGGCGTTCAGCCGGACCTGCGCGGCGGTCTCTTTCAGGCTCATCTGCGCACGTCCTCCTCCCGCTCTGCCCCGCCGGTAAGCGGGCAAGGAAAGAGTGGCGGGCCGCCCGGGAATTTGCAAGCATGCGGCAGCGAAAGTCTTTCCTGACAAATCGCGGTTCTGCCGGCCGCCGTCCCGGTCTAACGTCGATTCAAAACCTCCAGAGGAGCGCCCGACATGTCCGAGAACCAGAACCTGCGCCAGGCCGCCCTGTTCTATCACGAGCATCCCAAGCCCGGAAAGCTCGAGATCCGCGCCACCAAGCCGATGGCCAACGCCCGCGATCTGGCGCGCGCCTATTCGCCCGGCGTGGCCGAGGCCTGTCTCGAGATCAAGGCCGATCCCACCACCGCCGCGCGCTATACCTCGCGGGCCAACCTGGTGGCGGTGGTCAGCAACGGCACCGCGGTGCTGGGGCTGGGCAATATCGGGCCGCTGGCCTCCAAGCCGGTGATGGAGGGCAAGGCGGTCCTCTTCAAGAAGTTCGCCAATATCGACTGTTTCGACATCGAGCTGGACGAGAGCGATCCCGAGAAGCTGGCCGAGATCGTCTGCGCCCTCGGCCCCACCTTCGGCGCCATCAACCTCGAGGACATCAAGGCCCCGGACTGTTTCATCGTCGAAAAGATCTGCCGCGAGCGGATGGGCATCCCGGTCTTCCACGACGACCAGCACGGCACCGCCATCGTGGTCGGCGCCGCCGCCAAGAACGCGCTGCGCGTGGCCGGCAAGGCCTTCGACGAGGTCAAGATCGTCTCGACCGGCGGCGGCGCCGCGGGAATCGCCTGCCTGAACATGCTGGTCAAGATGGGGGTTCGGCGCGAGAACATCTGGCTCTGCGACATTCACGGGCTGGTCTACGAGGGCCGCGAGCAGGACATGAACCCGCAGAAGGCGGTGTTCGCGCAGCCGTCCGACAAGCGCGAACTGGACGAGGTGATCGACGGCGCCGACCTTTTCCTGGGGCTGAGCGGCGCCAACATCCTGACCCCGGACATGGTGCGCCGGATGGCGGCGCGCCCGATCATCTTCGCCCTGGCAAATCCCAACCCCGAGATCACGCCCGAGACCGCCCGCGAGGCCGCGCCGGATGCGATCATCGCCACCGGGCGCAGCGACTATCCCAACCAGGTCAACAACGTGCTGTGCTTTCCGTTCATCTTCCGCGGCGCGCTGGACGTGGGCGCGACCACCATCAACGACGCCATGCAGCTGGCCTGCATCGACGCCATCGCCGATCTCGCCCGCGCCACCACCAGCGCCGAGGC
>JAGRMU010000190.1 GCA_020441165.1 Sedimentitalea sp. | reverse complement strand
CCGCCGATCTGCTTGTACATGGCCCGCAACAGGTCCTTGGCATGGACCACGCCGATGATGTTCTCGGGTTCGCCCTTGAACACCGGCAGCCGGGTGTGCGAGCTGTCGAGGCATTGCTGGAGGATCTGCTCGGGCTTGCTGGCGGCGTCGATCATCTCGATGCCCGAGCGGTGCAGCATGATCTCCTCGACGGTCCGGTCGCCCAGATCGAGCGCGCCGAGGATGCGGTCGCGGTCCTCCTTCTGGACCACCCCTTCGGAATGGCCCAGCTGCAACGCACCGGCGATCTCCTCGCGCACCGCCAGGATGTTGCTGTCCGGATCGATCTGCACGCCGAAGAGGCGCAGCAGCCCGCGCACCAGCATGCGCACCGCGCCGACCACCGGCGCGAAGACCGTCACCACGACCCGGATCACCGGGGCGACGGCGGCGGCGGCCTTCTCGGCATTGGTGATGGCATAGGTCTTGGGCAGAACCTCGGCGAAGATCAGCACCAGCAGGGTCATGACCAGGGTGGCCATCGCCACGCCGCTTTCGCCGAACAGCCGGGTGAAGAGCGCCGTGGCCAGCGAGGCGGCGAGGATATTCACCAGGTTGTTGCCCAGCAGCACCGACCCGATCAGACGCTCGTTGTCCTCGGTGATCTTCAGCGCCAGCTCGGCGCCGCGCGATCCCTTGTCGGCCTGGGCGCGCAGCTTGCCGCGCGAGGCGGCGGTCAGCGCGGTTTCCGACCCGGAAAAGAACGCCGACAGCACAAGAAGCAGCAGGATCGCGCCGCAAATCAGCCAGAAGGCGGCGTCGAGCGCGGAAGGGGCGGTGTCCATCTTGGGTCCGATATGTCGCTTGCAATGCCCCGGTTATGCGGCCCGGGGCGGGCGCGATCAAGGGGCGCCGTCAGCGGGCGGTTTTGGCGGGCTTGCGGGCGAGCGGGTGATGCTCGAGCACCAGCTCGCTCAGCCGCGCATCGAGGACATGGGTATAGATCTCGGTGGTGGCCACGTCGGCATGGCCCAGAAGGGTCTGGATCACCCGCAGATCGGCGCCGTTGGCCAGAAGATGGGTGGCGAAGGCGTGACGCAGCTTGTGCGGCGTGACCTTGTCGGGCGACACCCCGCCGGCGACCGCAAGCTCCTTGATCAGCAGGTAGAAGCGGTGGCGGGTCAGGTGCCCCGACTTGCCGCGGGAGGGAAAGAGAAAGCGCGACGCGGCCTGGCCCTTGGCAATCCGCTCGACCTCCTCTGCGTCACGGGCCGCCAGCCAGCCGCGCAGGGCCTTGCGCGCGGGCGGCGACAGCGGCACCATCCGCTCCTTGCCGCCCTTGCCGCGGATCAGCAGCATCGCCGGATCGCCGCGCGCCGCGCCGACCGGCAGCGCCACCAGCTCGCTGACCCGCATCCCGGTGGCATAGAGCAGCTCCATCAGGCAGGTGTTGCGCAACCGGTCCGCCGGGCTGCGCCCGGTCTCGCGGGCGGCGGCCAGCAGGCGGTCGACCTGGGGCACGTCGAGCGTGCCGGGCAGGCGCCTCTCGCGCCCCGGTCCCTTGATCTGGATCGCCGGGTTGTCGCCGCGCCAGCCTTCGTCGAAGGCGAAGCGATAGAGCTGGCGGATCGCCGACAGGCGGCGGGCGCGGGTCGCCTTGGCCAGGCCCTGGGCGTCGCAATGGATCAGGTAGGCCTCGATGCGGTCGCGGTCGGCGCGCTCGAACCCGCTGCCCTTGCGTTGCAGCCAGGCGGCGAAGTCCTTCAGATCGCGGCCATAGGCCAGAAGCGTGTTGCGTGCCGCCCCCAGCTCGGCCGCCTGCGCCTCGAGAAACCGCGATATCCAGTCATGCGGGTCGGCGGGCGCGGTCATGTTCCGCCGGGCTCCAGCAGCATCAGCTGCAGCGCCGCGCGCCGGGCGGTGTCCTCCAGGCCGAGGCGCCGGAAGGTGGCCAGTGCCCCGGTCAGATCGCCGGGATTGCCGCGCGCGCCGCTCTCGAAATGGGCGATGGCCTTGAGGATCGCGACCCCCAGCTCGCCCCGGTCCAGCGCCTGCTGCACGTCGGGCGGAAGCTCGGCGGCGTCGCCGAAGCCTTCGGCGATGGCCTCGGCGCTCGGGCTGGGGGCCAGGTCGAGCTGCGGTGCGCCATGGGTCAGGCCGGTCAGGAACGCGTTGCCGGGCGTCTTCGCGGGCGCGCTGTCGGCCGCGTCCTCGTAATGCGGCGACAGCAGCCGGATGCGCCAGGCCAGGTCGGCGGCGGCGGGATCGGTGAGCGGCCGCTTGGCCAGATCTTCGGCGAAAAGCGCGGCGAAGGCGACTTCCAGCCCGGCCTCGCGCATCGCCTGCCAGACCACCGGCAGGGTCTTGGTGACGGCCTCGGCGCTGCCGGTGCCAAGCGCGGTCTCGAAGCGCTGCAGCGCCGCGACCCGGTCCCAGATGCCGCCCGAGGCCGCCGGCAGCCGCTCGGTATAGAGCCCGAGCAGCCGGTTGGGGCTGAGCGCGCCGATGCGGGCCAGCCGCTCGGCCGCCTCCAGCTGCGCCTTCCAGCCGGCGATGTCGCGCAGATCGGCGGTCGCGAAGGCGCGCGGCAGCGAGGCGGTGGGCAGGCGCTCGCCGATGGTCTCGTAGAGGCGGAAGGTCAGCGGGTCGGGATCGTCCGGGGCGGGCAGGGGCGGCGCGTCCTCGAAGATGTCGGGGCTGAGGAAGCGGTCGAGCAGGGCCATCTGATCGGGGTTCAGCAGCTCAAGTGCATGAGCGATTTCCAGGGTCAACGCGGCAGTCTCCCAGTCTCCACCGCGGGCACCGCAGAAGATCAGCGCGCCATAGCCGGGGGCCAGACGCGGCTCGGCGTTCAGCGCCGCGCAGCTGCGATCTTCGTCGCCGGTCAGCAGCGTCGCATCGAACCAGCGGGCGAAGCGGGCCGGGTTGGCGGTGGGGCCGGCCTGCTGGGCCAGCTCCTGCGCGGCGTCTGTGGCGCCCAGCTCCAGCAGCCGGTCGAGCCGGGCCAGCAGCAGCGTCTCGGCCGCCGCGGCGCCGGCCGGCGGGCGGGTCTCGGACAAAAGCAGCGTGTAGAGCAGGGTCTGCATCGCCGGACTGTCCTGCACCGGCGCGGTGGCGATCAGCTGCGCCAGGGTCCTGGCCTCGCTCGCCGCCCAGAGATCGACCGGCAGGCCGGTGACCTCGGCCGCCACCAGCCCGACCGGCTGGGAAAGCGCCTCGAGCGGCAGGACATCGATGCGCGGCTGGCGGGCGTTGACCGAGACCGGCGGTTCGGTCAGCACCGGCCCGTGACGCACCGAGGGGCCGCGATCGTTCAGCCAGTCGATGGCCGAAAGCGGCGCCTGCGCGGCGGCGGCCGCAGGCAGGAAAAGCGCCGCGATCATGACCCGTCTAATCGGCATGCAGCACGACCGGTTCGCGGATTTCGGTCTGCGGGGCGCTGAAATCGGCGCCGAACCAGGGGCCGAGATAGGCAAATCCGATCACGCCGATGATCGCCAGGCACAGGATATAGATCAGGAATTTGAACAGCTTGCCCATGTCGCTCTCGATGCCTCTCGCCCGTGTTTTGCTCAAGTTATATATGGCCTTTTGCCCAAGATCACGTCATTCAGGCAGCAAATGCGCGAAATTGAGCACAGCCCGGTCGAGACCAAGCCCGAGCCGCCCCCGGGGCGGTTGAAGAAGACCGTGGTCATGGTCGGAATGATGGGCGCCGGAAAGACCGCCATCGGCCGGGCGCTGGCATTGCGGCTGGGCGTGCCCTTCCTCGACAGCGATGCCGCGATCGAGTCGGCGGCGAACATGACCGTGCCCGAGATCTTCGCGCGCGACGGCGAGCCGTTCTTTCGCCGCAAGGAGTCCCAGGTGATCGCGCGGTTGCTCGAGGAGGAATGCGGGGTGCTGTCGACCGGCGGCGGCGCGTTTCTGTCCGAGGCCAACCGCCGGCTGATCTCGGAGCGCGGCGTGTCGGTCTGGCTGAAGGCCGATCTCGAGGTGCTCTGGCACCGCGTCCGGCACAAGAACACCCGCCCGCTGCTGCGCACGAAGGATCCCAAGGCGACGCTGCGCGCGCTCTACGAGGCGCGGGTGCCGATCTACGCCCAGGCCGACCTGGTGGTGGAGTCGGACGGGCGCAGCTCGATCGCTCAAATGGTGAACCGGGTGCTCAAGACCCTCGCCGAGCGCCCCGATGTCCTGGAGCCTTGCGAATGACGAACACCGTTCATGTCGAGCTCGGCGCGCGCGCCTATGACGTGCAGATCGGCCCCGGCCTGCTGGCCGGCGCGGGGGCGCGGATCGCGCCGCTGCTGGCCCGGCCCAGGGTTGCGGTGCTGACCGACGAGACCGTGGCGGGCCTGCATTTGCAGGCTCTGCGCGACGGGCTGGCAGAGGCCGGCATCGCTATGGAGGCGCTGGCCCTGCCACCCGGGGAGGCGACCAAGAGCTGGCCGCAGTTCATCCGCGCCACCGAGTGGCTGCTGACCCGGAAGATCGAGCGCCGCGACATCGTCGTCGCCCTTGGCGGCGGGGTGATCGGCGATCTGGCCGGATTCGCTGCGGCGGTGCTGCGCCGGGGGGTCCGCTTCGTGCAGATTCCGACCTCGCTGCTGGCGCAGGTCGACAGCTCGGTCGGCGGCAAGACCGGGATCAACGCGCCGCAAGGCAAGAACCTGATCGGCGCCTTTCACCAGCCTTCGCTGGTGCTGGCCGATACCGGCATTCTCGACACGCTCGCCCCCCGCGATTTCCTGGCCGGCTATGGCGAGGTGGTCAAATACGGGCTTCTCGGCGATGCCGCCTTCTTCGAGTGGCTCGAGACGGCCGGCCCGGCGCTGGCGGCGGGCGATCCGCAAGCGCGGGTGCGGGCGGTGACGCGCTCGGTGCAGATGAAGGCCGAGATCGTGGCCCGCGACGAGACCGAACAGGGCGACCGGGCGCTGCTGAACCTCGGCCACACCTTCTGCCACGCGCTGGAGGCGGCGACCGGCTATTCGGACCGCCTGCTGCATGGCGAAGGGGTGGCCATCGGCTGCGCCCTCGCGTTCGAGCTGTCGGCGCGGCTGCGCCTGTGCAGCCAGGAAAACCCCGGCCGGGTGCGCGCCCACCTGCGGGCGATGGGCATGAAGACCGATCTGGGGGACATTCCCGGCGACCTGCCCGGCGCCGAGGCGTTGCTGGCGCTGATGGCGCAGGACAAGAAGGTCGTCGACGGCAAGCTGCGCTTCATCCTGGCGCGCGACATCGGCGCGGCTTTCGTCACCTCGGACGTGCCACCCGACGCCGTCCGGGCGGTTCTGGAGGACGCGCTGGCGGCCCGGTAGCGCGCCGCCAGACTGGATGAGAAGCGTCCGCTAGGGCGCGGTTTCAGAACGGGATTTCGTCATCCATGTCGCGCGACGACGGGGCGCTGCCGCCACCGGACTCGCCATAGCGGTCGTCCTGCGGGCCGCTGTCATAGCCGCCACCGCCGCCACCACTACCGCCGCCTTCGCCGCGCCCGTCCAGCATGGTCATCACGCCGCCGAGGCCGGCAACCACCACGTCGGTCGAATAGCGGTCCTGGCCCGACTGGTCCTGCCACTTGCGGGTCTGCAACTGGCCCTCGACATAGATCTTGCTGCCCTTGCGCAGATACTGCTCGGCGATCCGCACCAGACCGTCGCCGCGCAGCACCACGTTGTGCCACTCGGTACGCTCCTTGCGCTCGCCGCTGTTGCGGTCCTTCCAGGTCTCGGAGGTGGCGATGCGCAGATTGCACAGCTTGCCGCCATCGGGAAAGGTCCGCACTTCGGGGTCGCGACCGAGGTTTCCGATGAGAATGACTTTGTTGACTGAGCCTGCCATGGCGTTTCCCGTTGCTGTTTCTGGGTCGATGATCTGGGTCTCTATCCCGGGTTTGGCGCCGAATCTGCCGCCGCCGCGCGCGGTCAGCCTATACGCCCGGCGCCGCGGTTGGAACATCCCGGCACCGGTTCTTTCCTGCGGTCTGGCAATTCCGTTCCAACCGGGTATAGTGCCGGGCGAGGACAGTGATACGGGACAAGAACCAATGCGCGGATTGGCGGCCGTTACGGCGTGTGTGTGTCTGGGTTTGTCGATGCCGGCCGCGGCCGACATGTTTTCCACCCGAAGCCAGCGCAACCTGTTCAGCGCCCAGACCAAGGTTCTCGACACCCGCGCCTCGCAGCAATACTCCAACTCGGTGCGCCTGCAGCCGCCGACGATCCACACCCCCAGCAAATGGGGCATCCAGGGCTATACCGGCAAGTACAAGGGCCAGTACCTGGCGGTGGCGCGCGAGGCGGCGCGCAAGCATGCGATACCCGAGGACCTGTTCCTGCGCCTCGTTCAGCAGGAGTCCGGCTGGAATCCCCATGCCAAGTCTCACAAGGGCGCGCTGGGTCTGGCGCAGCTGATGCCGGCTACGGCCCGCGCTCTTGGGGTGGACCCGCACGATCCGCAGCAGAACCTGGAAGGCGGGGCGCGCTACCTGGCGCGGCAGTATCGCGAATTCGGCTCGTGGCGCCTGGCGCTGGCGGCCTACAATGCCGGCCCCGATGCGGTGAAAAAGCACGGCGGCGTTCCGCCCTACAACGAGACGCGCAATTACGTGAAGTCCATCTGGGGCAGCTGACCGGCCTCCCCCCGCGCACCTCGTCGTTCCTTTTCCTGAATTATCTCCGGAACCTATCCCCGTCCTGGGGGTTGGACGGCACAGCCCTTGCGGGCCGCGGTCACAGCCACTGTGGCCTCCGCGCCCGGGCAGGTAACGAAGGAGATGTCACGATGATGAGTCAGGTATCAATACGCGCGCTCGCCGCCGCTTTCGGCGTCGCGCTTCTCTCGTCCCAGGCGCTTTTTGCCGAGGAGGCGACGGTCAAGGAGGTCGATGTCGATGTCGAGATCCAGGCCGCGGAAGGGTCCAACGCCCTCAACTTCTACCCGAACGTCGAGGACGATCTGAAACGGGCGGTGGTCGCCAAGCTTCCGGTCGAGGACGATCCGAACGGCTATGTCGTCGACGTGGTGCTGCAGAAGATCAGCCTCGATGGCGACACGGTGCTGCCCGACAGCATGGAGTTCAACCAGATGGAAGGCGTGATCGTGATCACCAGCCCGCTGACCGGCGCCGCGCCGCAGAGCGTTCCGGTGAAGCTGGCCGCCGAGTCGGCGGACGGGCTGGTGCCCGAGGGATATGTCGCGGTGACCCCGTCCACGGACGACTTCTATGCGGCCATGGTCGAGACCTTCGCCAGCGTCGTGGCCGAGCGCGTCCCCGAATTCATGCGCGATTCTGCCAGCAAGTAGACCGCGCGTCGTCTCGTGTAACGAGTTCGCATGTGAACGAGTGTCGCCCGCCCCCGAAACGGGGCGGGCGTTTTCCTGCTTCGCGCTTACTGGGCGGTGCTCTCCCTCACCGGTTCCGTCTCCGCAAGCTTCTCGCCGCCAGCGTAGCGGCAGCGTCTGCTCGCGCGAGTGCCTCGTCGGATAGAGTTCCAAGCATCATCCGCACTTAGTGGCCACCGTCGCAACTCACCTCGAAGCGGCGGAGATAGTCGGTCATTTTGTCCGAGGCTTGCGGCCAGCTGTATATACCTTTTTCGCGCCAGCTTTTTGTGTTTAGCGCGTTCAGGTTCTCGCCCACCCAAGCTACGAGTTCGTCATGTGGAACCTGAAATCGAGTGCCCTTAAGCTCGATTTCGAGAATGGTTCCGCGCCCCAGCATCTTCTTTTCGATATGAGGCCGATTGAGCCGCCTCGGATTGTCGGTGAACTTTCCCATTGGAGTTTCTCTATTTCGCCTTTCACTCCGCCGCGATCTCGATCACCGGCTCCATCTCGGCGAACTTGTCGTCGCTCAAATGGCACTTGATCTGGTGGCCGTTGAAATCCCGCATCGGCGGCACCTCGGTCTCGCAAAGCTTGCCCGGCACCTGCGATTTCCAGCGGCAGCGGGTCTGGAACGGGCAACCCGGCGGCGGGTTCATCGCCGAGGGGATGTCGCCCTCCAGCACGATGTGCTTCTTCTTGACCGAGGTGTCGGCGATGGGCACCGCCGAGAGCAGCGCTTCGGTATAGGGGTGGTAGGGCGGCGAGAAGACCTGGTCGGTGGTGCCGAGTTCCACCACATGGCCAAGGTACATCACCATCACCCGGTCGGAGAGATAGCGCACGATCGACAGGTCGTGGCTGATGAACAGCAGCGTGGTCTTTTCCTCGCGCTGGATCTCCATAAGCAGGTCGGTGACCGCCGCCTGCACCGACACGTCCAACGCCGAGACCGGCTCGTCCGCCACCACGATGCGCGCCCCGCCCGAGAAGGCCCGGGCGATGCCGACGCGCTGCTTCTGGCCGCCCGACAGCTGGCGCGGCATCCGGTCGGCGAAGGCGCGCGGCAGCTTGACCAGGTCGAGCAGTTCCAGCATCCGCTCGCGCCGCTCGGCATCGTTTGCGCCGTATCCGAATATCTCCAGCGCCCGCATGATCTGCCGCCCCACGGTCATCGACGGGTTCAGCGTGTCGAACGGGTTCTGGAACACCATCTGGATCTCGGAGACGGTCTTGGTGTCGCGCTTCTCGATGGGGATCTGCTCGATGTTGCGGTTGTCGAGCAGGATCTGGCCCTCGGTGGCGGTCTCCAGCCCCATCAGCACCTTGGCGAAGGTCGACTTGCCGCAGCCCGATTCGCCGACGATGGCCAGGGTTTCGGATTCGCGCGCCTCGAAGCTGAGCGATTCGTTGGCCTTGACCACCTTCTTGTCGCCGCCGCCGAACATCGCGTTCGCCGCGACCTCGTAGTATTTCTTCAGCTTGTCCATCTTCAGGACCACGTCGCCGATCTCGCCCTTCTGCTTGACCGCGGCCAGTTGCAGCGGCGCCTGCCAGTCGATCTCGCGGAATTTCAGGCAGCGCGTGGCATGGCGGTCGTTGCCGGGCACCTGCTCCATGGCGATATAACCCTGGTCGCAGCGCCCGGACTCGAAATAATCGCAGCGCGGACCGAAGTTGCAGCCGGGGGGCCGCTCGTGCGGCAGCGGGAAATTGCCCGGGATCGCCACCAGCGGGCGGGCGTTCTTGTCCGCGCCGGGCAGCGGGATCGAGCGGAACAGCGCCTGGGTATAGGGGTGCTGCATCTCGTCGAACACGTCCTCGATGCTGCCGCGCTCCACCGCCTCGCCCGAATACATCACGCAGATCCGGTCGCAGGTCTCCAGCACCAGGCCCAGGTTGTGGCTGATGAACAGCATCGAGGTGCCGTATTTGCGCCCCAGATCCTTGACCAGTTCGACGATCGCCGCCTCGACGGTCACGTCGAGCGCGGTGGTCGGCTCATCGAGGATCAGCAGCGCCGGCTCGCTCATCAGCGCCATGGCGATGACGATGCGCTGCTGCTGGCCACCCGAGAGCTGATGCGGATACGAGTTCAGGATCCGCTTGGGATCGGGCAGCTTGACGTCGGTGACCACCTGCAGGGCGCGCTCATAGGCGCCCTTCTCGGAAGCGCCCTGGTGGATGATCGGCACTTCCATCAGCTGGCGGCCGATCTTCATCGCCGGGTTCAGCGAGGCCATCGGCTCCTGATAGATCATCGCGATCTGGCTGCCGCGGATGGTGCGCAACTCGGCCTCGCTCATCGCGCTCAGATCGCGGCCCTTGAACTTGATCGAGCCGCCCACGATGCGGCCGTTCTTGCCCAGGTCCTGCATCACCCCGAGGGCCACGGTGGACTTGCCGCAGCCCGATTCGCCCACCAGGCCCACGGCCTCGCCGGGCTGGACCGCGACCGAGAAATCCATCACCGCCGGGATCTCCCGCAGCCGGGTGAAGAACGAGATCGACAGTTTGTCGATCTCCAGGATCGGGCCGTCATAGTCCCATTTCGCCATTCTCGTCTCCCCGTTTTCAGGCCCCAGGCATCTTCCTCTTGCCCGAAATACTCCGGGGGTCCGGGGGCTGGCCCCCGGTCCCGGCGTTCAACGGATGCGCCGCGATCGCGCGGCGGTCCCGCTCTGGCTGCGCTGCCGCGTCATCAGTCCTTCAGGCTCTCTTCGCGCAGCCCGTCCGCCAGCAGGTTCAGCCCCAGCACCAGCGACAGCAGCGCCAGCGCCGGCGGCAGGGCCGGGTGCAGGTAGATCGACAGCAGCTTGCGCCCCTCGTTGATGGTGCTGCCCCAGTCCGGGCTTTCGGGCGGCAGGCCGAGGCCGAAAAAGCCCAGTGTTCCCAGAAGGATGGTGGTATAGCCGATGCGCAGGCAGAAATCGACGATCAGCGGGCCGCGCGCATTGGGCAGGATCTCCCACAGCATGATGTACCACGGCCCCTCGCCGCGGGTCTGGGCGGCGGCCACGTAGTCGCGCGTCTTGATGTCCATGGTCAGGCCGCGCACGATCCGGAACACGGTGGGCGAGTTGACGAAGACCACCGAGACGAAGACCACCAGGATGCCGCCGGGAATGTCGAAGATGTCGAGCACGCCGGGCAGCAGGTTGACCTTGGTGCCCGCCGCCGAGATCAGCGACAGGTAGAGCCAGATCATCACCCCGAGCACGCCGATCAGCAACGGTGTCCGGAATGTCGGCTGCGTGTAATAGCGCGAGTTCAGCAGGACGCCCGTGAAGATGATCGGGAAGACGAAGAGCACGGTCGCCATGTAGGCAGGCACGCCCGTCGCCACGATCTCGGGGGTGACCAGCAGGTAGAAGAGCAGGATCACCGGGAAGGCGAGGATCAGGTTGGCCAGGAACGACAGGAAGGTGTCGAGCCGCCCGCCATAGTAGCCCGCCGGCAGCCCCAGCGTGATGCCGACCATGAAGGCGAAGACCGTGGCCAGCGGCGCGATCTGCACCACCACCCAGGCGCCCTTGACCATGCGGCTGAAGACGTCGCGCGCCAGGTTGTCGCCGCCCAGCAGGTACCAGGCGTACTGGCCCTCGTCCGGGCTGGGCAGCGGGGTTCCGGGTGGCTCGTTCTTCATCCCCGAGATCTGGGCCAGCGGATCGAAGGTCACGATCAGGTCGAGCGCGCCGAAGATGCCGGTGAACACCCAGAACATCACGAGGCCGAAGCCGATCATTCCGATCGGGCTGTCGAAGAGCTTGCCGTAAAGTCCCAGCCGCCGCTTGAAGGCGATCGAGACCGCGTAGAGCATGATCAGCGCCACCCAGACCGAGGTGAACTGGTAGACGATGCGGGTGAAGATCTCGAATGCGCCGAGAGGTTCCATGATCTCTGCCCTCCCTCAGGAAATCCGGATGCGCGGGTTCAGGTAGACATAGCCGATATCCGAGATCAGCTGGGTCAGCAGAACCACCACGACGGAAACGACGGAGACCGCCATCAGAAGCTCGATGTCGTTGTTGCCGGCCGCCTGTACCAGCGTCCAGCCGAAGCCCTTGTAGTTGAAGAGGGTCTCGACGATCACCACCCCGTTGAGCAGCCAGGGCACCTGCAGCATGATCACCGTGAAGGGCGCGATCAGCGCGTTGCGCAGCGCGTGCTTGATCACGATGTTCGAGAACTTGACCCCCTTCAGGCGGGCGGTGCGGATGTATTGCGCGGTCATCACCTCGGTCATCGAGGCCCGTGTCATCCGCGCGATGTATCCCATCCCGTAGAGCGAGATGGTCAGCACCGGCAGGAAGAAATTCTCGAAATTGGCGCTTTCCATGGCGCTTGTGGCGGTGCCCTTGAACCATTTCAGCCCCACGGCGGAGGAAGCGAAGACCGCGATGAAGATCACGCCCGAGACGTATTCGGGCGTCGCCGTGGTCAGGATCGAGAAGGTCGAGAGCGAGCGGTCGGTGATCGAGCCCTCGCGCATCCCCGCCAGCACCCCCACGATCAGCGCCGAGGGGATCATCAGCACCAGCACCCAGAACATCAGCTTTCCGGTCAGACCCAGCCGGGTGGCGATGATGCTCGAGACGTCCTCCTTGAACACCGTCGAATAGCCCCAGTCGCCCTGCAGGATGCCGCAGCGGCGCGGCGCCTTGGCGGCCTCCTCGGCGGGGACCGCGCCATGGATGCAGCGCCCGATGGTGCCGTCGGCGACCTCGGTGGTCCAGCCCGGCAGCAGGCCCAGCCACTGGCCGTATTTCACCGGCAGCGGTTGCAGGTAGCCGCGGTTGGTCAGCCAGCTCGACACCGCCTCGTCGGACATGCGGAAGTTGCCCTGCGTCTTGGCCAGCTTCTCGAGGTTGGGATAGAGGTTGGTCAGAAAGAACACGATGAAGGTCAGGCACAGCGCCGTCAGTATCATCACGCCGGTTCTGCGCAGAATGAACAGTCCCATGGCTTCCCCTGCTGGTCGGGAGACTTTATCGGATCCGCTGGCCGGACCCTTGTTTTGCTTGAATGCCGGCGCAAGCCGGTCATTTTCGCCATTCAGGCATCAGTTTGGCGCCTGCGTCAACGGGCGCGTCCGGCTTTTCGTGAAATAAATGCGACATGCCGCCGGACTGAAAGCGACATGCCCGGACCTGGCGCCTTGACGCGCCGCGGCGGGGTCGCGGTCAGGCGACCTGCGGCGGGTG
>JAGRMU010000666.1 GCA_020441165.1 Sedimentitalea sp. | reverse complement strand
CGCGCCGAGATCGCCCGCGCCGCGCTGGAAAGCGTCGCCTTCCAGACCCGCGACCTGCTCGAGGCGATGCGCGCCGACTGGGACGGGGCGGGCGACACGGTGCTGCGCGTCGATGGTGGGATGAGTGCCAGTGACTGGACCATGCAGGCCCTCGCCGACATCCTCGGCGCCCCGGTCGACCGGCCGGTGATGCCCGAGACCACGGCGCTGGGGGCGGC
The DNA here is from genome assembly GCA_020441165.1 of Sedimentitalea sp. Lineage (GTDB taxonomy): Bacteria > Pseudomonadota > Alphaproteobacteria > Rhodobacterales > Rhodobacteraceae > JAGRMU01. The sequence continues at coordinate 2,840 of JAGRMU010000666.1, read as the reverse complement.
CTGGCTGGCCGGGATGCAGGCCGGGGTCTACCCGGATGCGCAGGGCTTCGCGGCCGGCTGGGCGCTCGACCGGCGCTTCGGCGCGCAGATGCCGGCCGAGGCGCGCGACGCGGCCCATGCCCGATGGCGCCGGGCGGTGGCGGCGGCGATGGCGTTCTGAGCGCTCAGCCCAGCCGCGCGCCCTGCGGGATCAGGCGCGGCCGCGCGTTCAGCGCCTCGACCGAGAACCCGGCCAGCGCCTTGTAGCGCGCGGCATGGGCGGCCAGGTCGGCCCGGGGGATCACCTGCTCGATATCGTCGAAATCGCCGCCGCAGAGATCCTCGACGCGCTGCAGGATCGCATCCGGGCCGCTGCCGCGATTGGCCAGCCCGACACCGGTGGTGACCGGCCGCACCTCGGCCTCGTAGGCGGCCAGGGCTTCGGGCGTCACCCCGTGCGCCAAAAGGCTCGCACCGATCATGCGCGCATCGATGACCGCCTGGCTGGCCCCGTTCGAGCCCACCGGGTAGGTCGGGTGCGCCGCGTCCCCCATCAGGCTGACCCCGCCATAGGTCCAGCGCGGCAGCGGGTCGCGGTCGACCATCGGGTATTCGAAGACCTCGGCCGCGCCGCGGATCAGCGCCGGTACGTCCAGCCAGTCGAACCGCCAGTCCGCGAAGGCGGGCAGAAAGTCATTGATGTCGGCGGCGCGGTTCCAGTCCTCCTTGCGCCAGCCCTCGCCCGGGTCGGTGCGCAGCTCGGCGATCCAGTTGATCTCGGCCAGGCCGGTCTCGGGATCGGTGGGGCCGATCGGGTAGGCGACGATGCGCTGGCTGTCATGGCCCGCCAGCGCCATCGCGCCGCCGCCGAAGAAGGGCGCGGCGCGGCTGGTCGCCCGCCACAGGATCGCGCCGCCCCAGATCGGCGGCCCCTCCTCGGGCACCATCTGCGCGCGGATCGCCGAGTGGATGCCGTCGGCGGCGACGATCAGCTCTCCCGCGACCGCCTCCCGCCCTTCGAGATGCAGCACCGCCCGGTCGGCGGCGCCCTCGAACCCGGTGACACGGGCTCCGGTGACCACGCAATCGCGGCCCGCGCGCCCGAGCAATTCTTCCAGCAGCAGCATCTGCAACCTGCCGCGATGCACCGAGTATTGCGGCCAGGCATAGCCAGCCCAGGTGCCGCGCGGCTCTTCCCAGATCGGTCGGCCGAGCCTGGAATAGAAGCCGTATTGCCGCGTCTTCACGCCGATCGCGTCCAGCTGCGACTCGAGCCCGAGGTCGAAGAGCTCGCGTACCGCGTTGGGCTGCAGGTTGATGCCGACGCCAAGGGGGCGGATCTCGCGGCTGGCCTCGAAGATCCGGAAGGGCACGCCGATCTGGTGCAGCGTAAGCCCGAGGGTCAGGCCGGCGATGCCGCCGCCGGCGATGAGGATGGTCATGGCTGCGCCTCCCGTGTCGCTGCGCCGAGAAGACCGCGTCGGCGGCGTCAGCGCAAGGGGGGCTGGGTCTCGGTCGCGCCGGGGTCTAGGATGTCCCCGGCGTGATCGGCGATGTAGATCTTCAGCCAGGGGGTGAAGCGCTCGGGATGGCGCACGATCTCGGCGCGCAGGGCCTCGAGGCTCATCCACCTTGTCTCCATCACCTCGCCGGGATTCGGCGCCAGCGCCGGCCGCGTCCGGGTCTCGAGGGCGAAGACATCCACCAGCTCGTGCTCGGTCAGCCCGCCGCCGACATCGGCGCGGTATTCCAGGCGATGGCGGAATTCGGGCTCCAGCCCGGCAAGCCCCAGTTCCTCGCGCAGCCGGCGGCGGGCGCAGGCGGCGGGCGTCTCGTCCCAGAGCGGATGGGTGCAGCAGGTATTCGCCCAGAGGCCGGGCGTGTGATACTTGCCCAGGGCCCGGCGCTGCAGCAGGATCTCGCCGCCGCAGGTCAGGAAGACCGAGACCGCCTTGTGCCGGAGCCCGCGGCGATGCACCTCCAGCTTCTCGACGGGGGTCAGCACGCCGTTCACCCAGGCCGGGATCGCGGCGCTCATGCCGACCAGCAGGGCAGCAGATCGCCGGGGGCGGGCCGGGCGAGATAGACCGCGCGGGCAATGGCGCGGCTGAGGCAGAGCGCCGCGGCATGGCAGATCAGCGCCAGGTCGCGCTCGGGCTCGGCCAGCGGCTTTGCATCGGTGGCCAGCGCGAAGACCAGGTCGCCGTCGCCGGGCGCATGGGCCGGCACCGTGGCGCGGCCGATGCCGTCATGGGCGGCGGTGGCGAGGCGCTGGCACTGCGCCTTGCCGAGCGCCGCATCGGTGGCGACGATGGCGATGGTGGTGTTGGCGCGCTCGGGCGTCCGGGCCTGCATGGCCCGCATCTTGCGGCTCTCGAGCGCGCGGCCGAGTCCGCTGGCGGGATCCGGCCCCAGCCCGCCGAACTCGCCGTCGATCTCGAAGGGGGCGGCCCAGAAATGCCGCTCGCCGGGGGTGGTGACGCTGCCCATCGGGTTGGCCGCGACCAGCGCGCCGACGGTGATGCCGCTGTCGAGGACGAGGGAGGCGGAGCCCAGCCCGCCCTTGAGCGTCGCGGTCAGCGCCCCGGTTCCGGCCCCGGCGCTGCCGAGGGCGAAATCGGCGCCCGCGGCCTCGAAGGCGGCGCGGCCTAGGGCGCGGTAGGGGTTCTCGGCCCAGGCCTTGTCGCCGCCGTTCAGCAGATCGAAGAGGATCGCGCCGGGCACCAGCGGGATCACCGCGTCGGCGATCCGGAAGCCGCGCCCGCGCGCGCGCAGGGCGTCCACCACCCCCGAGCAGGCATCGAGCCCGAAGGCCGAGCCGCCCGAGAGCACCAGCGCGTCGATCCGCGCCACCGACTTGT
>JAGRMU010000665.1 GCA_020441165.1 Sedimentitalea sp. | reverse complement strand
CGGCCCGGCCCCCTTGCGCCGCGAACCCTCGCCGCGCCGCGCCTTGGTGCCGAAGCCACAGGTCGGCCGAATCCTCTGCGGTCGAGTGTTCAATCCCGCGTCAACTTGCTAAGTCTCGCGCCAACCGAAGCGATGCGAGGACCGCCGGGTGCCCAGACTGCTTTCATTCGCCCTGGCCCTGTGCCTTGCCCTGGGCGTGCTGTCCGCTCCGGTGCCGACCGCCGCCCAGACGACCCCCGAGGCCGCCCCCGCCCTGCCCGACCCGCTGACCCCAGACGCCGCGCGCGACATGCTCGCCCGGATGTCCGACGACCAGGTGCGCGGCATGCTGCTCGAGCGGCTCGACGCAGTGGCCGCGACCGAGGCCGCCGACGAAACGCCCGCCTCCGCCGGCCTCTTCGCCACCATCGGCACGCTCTGGACCGCCTTCTACCTGCCGATCCTCGGGGCCTTCCGGGCCCTGCCGCACCTCTTCTCGAGCGAGGCCAGGGCGATCGGCAACTTCCTGCGCGCCTTCGAGAGCCCGCAGCTGCTGATGATGTTCGTCTATACCGGCATCGCCCTCGCTGCAGGCCTCGCGGCGGAATTCGTCGTCAACCGCCTCGCCCGCGCCTGGCGCGGCCAGGTGGCGCTCGGCGCCGAGCCGGACCTCGCCAGCACCCTGCGCTATCTCTTCGGCCGGTTCATCCGCGAGCTGCTCGGCCTCGTCGCCTTCTACATCGTGCTGCGCACCGTCGGGCTGGCGCTGCTCAGCCCGCAGCAGATCGTCTTCGCCGCCCCCGCCGTCACCCTGCTGATCTGGCTGCCGCGCCTTGCCGCGGCACTGGCGCGCTTCGTGCTCTCCCCGGCCCAGCCCGAGCTGCGCCTGGTCAATCTCGACGATCACTGGGCGCGTTACCTCTATCACCACCTGGTGGGGCTGGTCCTGCTGATCGGCATCGGAAGGTTCGTGGTCGGCTTCAACATCGCCTACGGCGTGCCAATCACCGAAACCCGCATCGCCTTCTGGTTCAGCACCGCCGTTCACGTCTATGTCGGATTCATCGCCTGGACCGCCCGCGATGGGCTCTACGAGCTGATCCTCGGCCGCGATCCCGACCGCACCGCCTTCGACGAGGCGGTGGCGCGCTATTACCCGCATTTCGCGCTGGCGCTGACCG
>JAGRMU010000189.1:25503-26132 GCA_020441165.1 Sedimentitalea sp. | reverse complement strand
GCAAGCCTAACAGGCGGGGCGGGTCTGGCAAGTTGCAAGCGCGCCGGCGCGCGGCAACCGGGGTTTTCTGTCCTTGAACGCCCGCACCGCGCTCTGTATCTGGTGGGCATGACCCAGGTTCCGGCCATACCCGTCACCATGCAGGACCGCGCCCGCCTGCGCGAGCGCTTCTTCGGCGCGGCCCGCACCGCCCGGGCCCGCGCCCGGCCCCTGCCACGCGCCGACCTGACCCCTGCCGCCTGACCTCACCCGGAGAGGACCGATGTCCCCCAAGACGCTCTATGACAAGATCTGGGATGCCCACCTGGCCCACGAGGCCGAGGACGGCACCTGCCTGCTCTATATCGACCGCCATCTCGTGCACGAGGTGACCAGCCCGCAGGCCTTCGAGGGGCTGCGCATGGCCGGCCGCGCGGTGCGCGCGCCCGACAAGACCATCGCCGTGCCCGACCACAACGTGCCCACCACCGAGGGGCGCGAGATCCATATCGACAACGAGGAAAGCCGCATCCAGGTCGAGGCGCTGGACAGGAACGCCAGGGATTTCGGCATCCACTATTACCCGGTCTCGGACATCCGCCAGGGCATCGTGCATATCGTCGGTCCCGAACAGGGCTGGACCCTGCCCG
>JAGRMU010000189.1:25065-25425 GCA_020441165.1 Sedimentitalea sp. | reverse complement strand
GGCACCTCGGAGGTCGAGCATGTGCTGGCCACCCAGACGCTGATCCAGCGCAAGGGCAAGAACATGAAGGTCGAGATCACCGGCAAGCTCGCCCCCGGCGTGACCGCCAAGGACATCACCCTTTCGGTGATCGGCAAGACCGGCACCGCCGGCGGCACCGGCTATGTCATCGAGTATTGCGGCGAGGCGATCCGGGATCTCAGCATGGAAGGCCGCATGACGGTCTGCAACATGGCCATCGAGGGCGGCGCCCGCGCCGGCCTGATCGCGCCGGACGAGAAGACCTACGAATACGTCAAGGGCCGGCCCCATGCGCCGAAGGGCGCGCAATGGGAGGCGGCGCTGGCCTGGTGGCAGACG
>JAGRMU010000189.1:16531-25010 GCA_020441165.1 Sedimentitalea sp. | reverse complement strand
ATCGCCCCGGTGGTGACCTGGGGCACCTCGCCCGAGGACGTGCTGCCGATCACCGCGCGCGTGCCCGATCCGTCCGATTTCACCGGCGGCAAGGTCGAGGCGGCGAAACGCTCGCTCGAATACATGGGGCTGACCCCCGGCACGCCGCTGACCGAGGTTCCCATCGACACGGTGTTCATCGGCTCCTGCACCAATGGCCGCATCGAGGACCTGCGCGCCGCCGCCGCGATCCTGAAGGGCAAGAAGATCAAGGACGGGCTGCGCGCCATGGTGGTCCCCGGCTCGGGCCTGGTGCGGGCGCAGGCCGAAGAGGAAGGCCTGGCCGAGATCTTCATCGAGGCCGGCTTCGAATGGCGCCTCGCCGGCTGCTCCATGTGCCTGGCGATGAACCCCGATCAGCTCAGCCCCGGCGAGCGCTGCGCCGCCACCTCGAACCGCAATTTCGAGGGCCGCCAGGGCCGCGGCGGGCGCACCCATCTCTTGAGCCCGGCCATGGCAGCGGCGGCGGCGGTCACCGGAAAGCTGACAGACGTGCGGGACCTGCTGTAGGATACCGGCAAACCTCTCCGATCAAAGGAACTTCGCGATGAAAGAATGGGTGAAATGGGTGCTGCTGGGCGTGCTCTCGGTGGCCTTCGGCATCTTCGTTCTGGCCAACTCGGTCGCCGCCTCGATCGCTGTGGCGACGCTGACCGGCATCCTCTTCCTGATCAGCGGCGGCTTCCAGATCTATGGCGGCTGGACCGCGGACACCACCGGCAACAAGCTCTTCAGCATCGCGCTGGGCGCGCTGATGGTGCTGGTCGGCGCCTCGTTCCTGTTCAACCCGCTGAGCGGGGTGATCTCGCTGGCCCTCCTGGTGGTGATCATGCTCGCCGCCAGCGGCGCCGTCCGCATCGTCTTCTCCTGGCGGATGAAGGAGACGCCGTTCTACTGGCCGATGCTGATCTCCGGGGCGCTCTCGGTGCTGCTGGCGGCCTATATCCTGGCCAATTTCGCCACCGCCTCGACCCAGCTTCTGGGCATCCTTCTGGGCGTCGAGCTGATCTTCAACGGCGCCGGCCTGATCGTCCTGGGCTTCTTCATCCGCAACATCCGCGACCGCCTGCGCGGCTGATTCCGCGGGATGATCCGGCGCGGCCGCCCAGGGGCGCGGCCGTCGTCCGGCGGGGCACCGCCGCCCCGTTTCAGAGCGCGAGACAGCGCCGCCGAACTCAACCTGAACGTGTGGTTAACGATCTGAAATCGCAGCGCTTTTCCGGCCGGCACGATGCGGAACTCCGACCCCGAAAACCGCAGATTCGGCGGATTTCCGCCCCCAGAACCGTTTATATTTCGTTAACGTCTTGGATTTGAACGAAACTCTGTTTTTGACGGCTGCCGGGAAGGTTTGATAAGCTGAATCGCAAGGGTAGACACGTATATCGTGCTCTTGCTCCGTAGGGTGCAGGCTGGGGTATGTCCGGAAACGGACAAGAAGACTGTGAAGCATTCTAAACAAAGTCACCGCCGCAAGGCGCTTTAAGAGGGAAACGAAACGATGAAATTCGCATCAAAACTTGCAACGGTCTCCGCTGTTGCGCTGCTGGCAGGAGCGATCGGCGCTTCGGCGGCGACACTCGATATCACGTCCATTGACTCCGGTTGGAGTGCGGTCGTTCCTGGGGGCGTGACCGTGAGCAACGGCAATCCCACCTCGACCTTGCGCTGGGGTACCAGCACCGGACAGGGCCGGAGCGGCTACGATTTCACTGACGCAGCTACACCCATCAACAACTTGATTTCTGACACTCCCTTCTTGGTGGGTAACTTCGATCACATCAACCAACCCATCACTGGGACCACACTCCAAACGGCAGACCTGGATGTAGACATCCAGATCACCGGTGGACCGTTGGTTAGCAGCGTGTTCAGCTTCACGCATACCGAAACAACCAACAGCACGCCTTGCGGGTTTCCGAGCACATCTGTCTGTGACGACATCGTATCCGTTGTCTCGGCACTTGGGGGTGGGGTATTCGACATTCTCGGTACCACCTATAATTTCCAAGTGCTTGGTTTCTCGACCGACAATGGCGCAACGATTGTGAACGCTTTCCAAACCTTGGAAGGACAAAGCAACCCGGCGGGTCTTTATGCCAAGTTTACCGCTACGACCCCGGTTCCGCTGCCAGCAGCCGGCTGGCTGCTGATCGCTGGTATCGGTGGACTCGCCGCCATGCGTCGCAAGAAGAAAGCGGCCTAAGCAAACAGACTCCGGTCTGACCGAAAAAGGATGGCGGTGCTTCGGCACCGCCATCTTTGCATTCGCACCGTCGCGCGCCGCCCGCGACAGATTGCAACGCCCGCCGAAATGAGGCATCACCTCCCCGAGCCGTCGGTGCGGCGCACCGACGCGATACCGACGTGATACCGACGCAAAACCGATGGCCGGTCCGGCCGGGAGACGCCCATGGAAAAATTCACCAAGCTGACCGGCATCGCCGCGCCGCTGCCGATGATCAACGTCGATACCGACATGATCATCCCCAAGCAGTTCCTGAAGACCATCAAGCGGTCGGGGCTGGGCAAGAACCTCTTCGACGAGATGCGCTTTGACGATGACGGCAACGAAATCAAGGACTTCGTCCTGAACAAGCCGGCCTATCGCAACGCCCAGATCCTGGTCGCGGGCGACAATTTCGGCTGCGGCTCGTCCCGCGAACACGCCCCCTGGGCGATCAAGGATTTCGGCATCCGCTGCGTCATCGCCCCCAGCTTCGCCGACATCTTCTACAACAACTGCTTCAAGAACGGCATCCTCCCCATCGCCCTGCCGCAGGAAGACGTGGACAAGCTGATGGACGACGCGCAACGCGGCGCCAACGCGGTGATCACCGTCGATCTGGAAAGCCAGACCATCACCGGCCCCGATGGCGGCACCCTGCATTTCGAGGTGGACGCGTTCAAGAAACACTGCCTTCTGGAAGGGCTGGACGATATCGGCCTGACCCTCGAGAAGGTCTCCGCCATCGACGCCTTCGAGGCGCGCGCGTCGGTCGAGCGCCCCTGGGTCTGAGGCGGATGCGCGGCGCGGTCGCGGCGGCGCTGCTGGCGCTGGCGCTTCCGGCACAGGCGGACCCGCTGCGCGTCGCCACTTTCAACGCCGAGCTGTCCCGCGACGGACCGGGCCTGCTGCTCCGCGATCTGCAGCGCGGGACCGATCCGCAGATCGCCGCCGTGGCGGCGGTCATTGCTGCCGTCGCGCCCGATATCCTGGCGTTGCAGAATCTCGACTGGGACCATGACGGCATGGCCCTGGCGGCGCTGGCGGCACAGCTCAAGGCCGCCGGGCTCGATTATCCCTATCGTTTCGCCGCGCAGCCCAACAGCGGGCTGGCCAGTGATCTCGATCTCGACGGCGATGGCCGTCTCGGCGGGCCGGGCGATGCCCAGGGCTATGGCGAGTTCACCGGGCAGGGCGGCATGGCGGTGCTCTCGCGCCATCCGATCCTCGCAGGCGAGGTGCGCGATCTCGGCGGGCTGCTCTGGCGCGACCTGCCCGGCGCGCTGCTGCCCGAGCACCCGGACGGCACCCCCTTTACCTCCGTGGCGGCGCAGGCCATCCAACGCCTGTCCAGCGCCGGCCACTGGATCGTGCCGATCGATGTGCCGGGGATCGGCGTGGTGGAGCTGCTGACCTTCCATGCCGGCCCGCCGGTCTTCGACGGCCCCGAGGACCGCAACGGCCGGCGCAACCACGACGAGATCGCGCTCTGGCAGGCGGTGCTGGACGGCGGTTTCGGCCCGGCGCCCGAACGCCGCTTCGTGATCGCCGGAGACGCCAATCTCGACCCGTTCGACAGCGACGGGCGGCGCGAGGCGATCCGCGCCCTGCTCACCGATCCGCGCCTGCAGGACCCGGCCCCGGTGAGCGCCGGCGGGGCTCAGGCCGAGGACCAGGGGCACGCGGGCCCGAATGCGCGCGATACCGCCGACTGGGGCGACCGGCCGGGTCGGATGCGTGTCGATTACGTGCTGCCCTCGCGCGACTGGCGGGTCGTGGGGTCGGGTGTCCACTGGCCCGCACCTGGCGAGGCCGGGCACGACGAGGCCGTGACCGCCAGCCGTCACCGGCTGGTCTGGGCCGATCTGGCGCTGCGCTGATCGGGCCCCACGGCCTGCGCCAGCGCCGCGTCCAGCGGCGTCGGCTGAAAGCCCGGTAGCAACCGGTCGAACAGGGTGCCATCCAGCCAGTGCGGCGTGTCCCAGAGATAGCTCATCTCGAGCAGGCAACCGGCCATCGGCCAGAACGGGCGCGCCAGCTGCAGCGGCAGCCGCGACATGCGCGTCAGGCGGACCGGGTGCCCGGCGCTCCGGCCGAGCGCCGCCGCCATCTCCCGCCCGGTGAGCGTGTAGCCGGGGAAGGGAATGTCGGCAAACACCGGCAGGGTATCGCGCCGTTCGGCCAGGTCAACCGCGGCGCGGACGGCATCGGGCAGGAAGGCCCAGGCGTGGGGACTGTCGGGATCTCCGGGATAGGTGACACGTCCCTTGTCGAGCGACTTGATCAGGATCTTGTCGAACCAGTTGCCCGAGGCCTCGGTGTCGATGAAATCCCCGGCGCGCAGCAGGATGGTGCGCACACCCGAGTCCCGATAGGCGGCCTCCATCTCGATGCGGATGCGTCCCAGCGGGTTTTGCGCCCGGTGCGGCGAGGTTTCCGACCAGGGCGGCGGCGTCTCCGCGCCGAACACGTAGACATTGCCGGGCAGGATCACCGTGGCGCCCGAGGCCCTTGCCGCCGCGATGACGCGGCCATGCAGCTCGGGCACCAGGCGCCGCCAGTCGGGATAGGGCGGGTTCCAGGCACTCACGATCACGTCGGCGCCGCGCGCGGCCATGTTCAGATCGTCTCGGGCACGGTCGAAACGGCGCACGGTCCAGCCGGCATGGTCGAACTCTGCGGCACAGTGGCGGCCGAAGCGGCCGGAAGCGCCGAGGATCAGGGCGGTTCGTGTCATGTCAATCTCCTCTATGTTGGCTCATGGAGCTATCCGCTCCGGAATAGCCATGCGCATGGATGTTGTGAATTGACAGAAACCGCAGATCAACTATTCAAGAATGAATGGCTGCCACAGACCCCAACCCCGACTGGTCGCTTGTCCGGAGCTTCTTGGCCGTGGCCGAGACCGGATCGCTTTCGGAAGCGGCGCGAGGTCTCGGCTGCAGCCAGCCGACACTCGGGCGGCAGATCCGGGCGCTGGAGCGCTGCCTCGATGCAACGCTCTTCGAGCGGCACCGCCGGGGCCTGAAACTCAGCGAGACCGGCGCCGATCTTCTGCCCCAGGCGATCCGGATGCGAGAGGCAATGAGCCGCATCGCGCTGACCGCGTCCGGGCAGGCGCAGCTGCTGGCGGGCAGCGTCCGGATCACCGCCAGCGTCTTCGTGGCGCATCACCTGCTGCCGCCGATCCTGGCCAGCATCCGCGCCGCAGAACCGGCGATCCAGCTCGATCTGCTTCCCTCGGACAGCGCCGGCAACCTGCTGTTCCGCGAGGCCGATATCGCGGTGCGCATGTACCGCTCGACCCAGCTGGATATCGTGACCCGGCATGTCACGGATCTCGGTCTGGGGATATTCGCATCGCGGCGCTATCTGGATCGGGCCGGCCGCCCGGAGACGGCGCAGGACCTGATGCGGCACGATCTCGTCGGCTATGACGACAACGACCTGATCCTGCGCACCATGCGCGATATGGGCTGGAACGTCTCGCGGGAGGATTTCGCGGTGCGCTGCGACAACCAGGCGACCTATTGGGAACTCGTCCGCGCCGGCTGCGGCATCGGGTTCTCGCAGACCGGCGTCGGACGCGCCGACCCCGACGTGGAAGAGCTGGATCTCGGCGTCACGATTCCCCCGATACCGGTCTGGCTGGCGGCCCACCAGGCCATGCATCGGACTCCGCGCATCAGACGGGTCTGGACCCTGCTCGCGGAAGGGCTGCGCCGCAGGGGAGCGGGCGAAGGAGAAATGACAGCAGCGAACGACGGCGCATAGCGCATGTCGAAGCGACGCGACAACAAGCGTTCTGCGCGCGGACGAAACCCTTGACGGCCCGCCGATATTGACCCGCATCCCGCGCCGCGCTAGGGCCAACGCAACCATCTGCAAGGAGACCGCCATGCCCAACCCCTCGCTTCTCATCCTGCCCGGCGACGGGATCGGCCCCGAGGTGATGACCGAGGTGCGCAAGGTCATCGACTGGTATGGGCGCAAGCGCGGCCTGGTCTTCGATGTCAGCGAGGATCTGGTCGGCGGCGCCGCCTATGACGCCCATGGCACACCGCTGACCGACGCGACCATGGCGAAGGCGCAGGATGTGGACGCGGTGCTGCTGGGGGCCGTCGGCGGACCGAAATACGACGCGCTCGATTTCAGCGTGAAGCCCGAGCGCGGTTTGCTGCGCCTGCGCAAGGAGATGGACCTCTTCGCCAACCTGCGCCCCGCGCAGTGCTTCGACGCGCTGGCGGATTTCTCCTCGCTCAAGCGCGACGTGGTGGCCGGGCTCGACATCATGATCGTGCGCGAGTTGACCTCGGGCATCTATTTCGGCGAGCCGCGCGGCATCGTCACCGAGGGCAACGAGCGGGTGGGGATCAACACCCAGCGCTACACCGAGGGCGAGATCGCCCGGGTCGCGCGCGCGGCCTTCGAACTGGCGCGGCGGCGGTCGAACAAGGTCTGCTCGATGGANNNAAGGCCAACGTGATGGAATCGGGCGTGCTCTGGCGTCAGGTGGTGACCGAGGTACACGAGGCCGAGTACGCGGACGTCCAGCTCAGCCACATGTATGCCGATGCCGGCGCGATGCAGCTCTGCCGCTGGCCCAAGCAGTTCGACGTGATCGTCACCGACAACCTCTTCGGCGACCTGCTGTCGGATGCCGCGGCGATGCTGACCGGCTCGCTCGGGATGCTGCCCTCGGCCTCCCTGGGGGCGCCGATGGCGAACGGCCGGCCCAAGGCGCTCTACGAGCCGGTCCACGGCTCGGCGCCCGACATCGCGGGGCAGGGCAAGGCCAATCCGATCGCCTGCATCCTCAGCTTCGCGATGGCGCTGCGCTATTCCTTCGATCAGGGCGACGAGGCCACCCGCCTCGAGCAGGCGGTCGAAACGGTGCTGGCGGACGGGCTGCGCACCGCCGACCTGCTGGGCGAGGAGGGCGCGACGCCGGTCTCCACCGCCGAGATGGGCGACGCCATCGTCACCGCGCTGGACGCCAGCCTCTGACGCGCCGGCGGGCGCCGGGCAGGTGCATGGCAGCCGCAAACAGCGCTTGCCAATCCCCGGCGCCTCGGCTATCCCGCCGGCCACGGTCGGAGTGTAGCTCAGCCTGGTAGAGCACTGTCTTCGGGAGGCAGGGGCCGGAGGTTCGAATCCTCTCACTCCGACCAGGAACAGAGGAGCCTTCAAGGCTCATTTCTGGAATTGCTTCTTTTATCGGGCTACATGCACGGCAGGTGATACTCGCTTTCGCGCCTCGACCCATCGGGGTGCGGCAAAATCGAGTGAGGACCTGATGCAGGAGCGGACCTGCTCAGTTCCAACCCCGACGCCGCATCACTTGCATGGCCCCTATTGACGGACGCCGGCGCGCCCTACATCGAATTGGAAGGACGCACGCCGAGCTGCCCACCGGTTCCGGGGCGCGTGCTGCTTGATCATCGAGGAGAAGGCTTCCGCACATGAGTGACACGCCGGGCTCTGAAGATCTGCCGTCATTTCTTGGGCGTTTCTTCGCGAACGAGATCGGTGCATGGCGCGGCGAGGCCGATCTGGGCCGCGTGTTCTGGGTCAACGGGGTGCTGACCAGCGCCGTGCTGATGGTGCTCTATGCGACGACCATTTATCTGCAGCAGCGGATTGCCGAGCAGCTCCTTCTGATCGTTCTGGCGGCCTACACGATCTGGATCGTGGTGTCGATCTGGCGCTGTGCCGCCCCGTCCGAGACGTTCTGGGCGACGCTGGCGCGTTATCTGACGATCTTCTGGGCTCTGAACTCGGGGCTGGTGCTGTTCTTTCGCGAACTGGACCTCTTGGCGCAATTCGCCGGCCTGAGCGGCCCCGCCGGGTTCTGACGCGGGCGCCGGGATTCGCGTTCGGCGATCGCCGAACAGGCCCGGCTCCGCGTCCTGGCAAGCGCGCCGGGGTCGCAAGCCCGGCGCGCATCGCGCATCAGGTCCGCAGCACCCGGTAGAGCGCCGGGATCACCAGCACGGTCAGCAGCGTCGAGGAGGCGAGACCGAAGAGAAGCGAAATCGCCAGGCCCTGGAAGATCGGATCGTTCAGGATCACCGCGGCACCGATCATCGCGGCGAGCGCGGTCAGCAGGATCGGCTTGAACCGGATCGCCCCGGCCTCGAGCACGATCTCGGTCAGCGGACGGTCCGGGCCGCCCGAATGGCGGATGAAATCCACCAGCAGGATCGAGTTGCG
>JAGRMU010000189.1:14940-16519 GCA_020441165.1 Sedimentitalea sp. | reverse complement strand
ATGAAGCCGATCATCGAGGTCGCGGTGAAGGCGGCGCCGAACAGCCAATGTCCGCCGATGATGCCGATGAAGGTCAGCGGCACCGGCGTCAGGATCACCAGCGGCACCTTGAACGAGCCGAACTGACCCACGACCAGGATGTAGATGCCCAGAAGCGCCACGCCGAAGGCCGCCCCCATGTCGCGGAAGGTGACCCAGGTGACCTCCCACTCCCCGTCCCAGAGCAGGGTCGGGTGGGATTCGTCCTCGGGCTGGCCATGCAGCGAGATCACCGGCTTCGGCAGATCGCTCCAGTCCTGGGCATCGATCGCCTTCTGCACCGCCAGCATCCCGTAGAGCGGCGCCTCGAAGGTGCCGGCCAGCTCGGCGGTGACCATCTCGGCGGCGCGGCCGTTGTGGCGGAAGATCGGGAAGGAGGCGCGTTCCTCGGAGACCTCGACCACGTCGCCCAGTTCGACGACGCTGCGGTCGCCCGGCAGGACGTTGGCCGGGATCGGCGTGGTCAGGAAATCCTCGTCCAGGATCCGCGCGCCGATGGGACGCTCGAGCCGGATCGGAATCGGCTGGCGCCCGCCGCCGCGATGCGAATAGCCCACCGTCCGGCCCTGGTTCAGGATCGCGATGGTGTCGAGCACGTCCGCCTCCTGGACCCGGAAGAACTCGGCATCGTCGGTCGAGACCGTGGTGCGCAGCAGCCGGGCCGGCTCGCCATAGGAATTGTCGACATCGACCACGAAGGGCACGGCGCGGAACGCCTCCTCGACGCGCGCGGCCACGGCGCGGCGGGTTTCGGGGTCGGGCCCGTAGATCTCGGCCAGCAATGTCGCCAGAACCGGCGGGCCGGGGGGCGGCTCGACCACCTTCAGGCTCGCGCCCGAGCTTTCCTGCAGTGCCGCCAGCCGCTCGCGAATATCCAGCGCGATCTGATGGCTGGACCGGTCGCGGTGATCCTTTGCCACCAGGTTGATCGCCACGTCGCCCTGTTCGGGCAGCGCCCGCAGATAGGAATGGCGCACCAGCCCGTTGAAGTTGAACGGCGCCGCGGTGCCGGCATGGGTCTGGACAGACAGCACCTCGGGCAGGTCGAGCACGATGGCCGCGACCTGCTGGGCGATGGCGTCAGTGGCCTCGACGGAGGACCCTTCGGGCAGGTCGATGACCACCGACAGCTCGGACTTGTTGTCGAAGGGCAGCAGCTTGACCGTGACGTCCTGGGTGTAGAACAGCGCCATCGAGCCGAAGGTCAGCACCACCACGACGGCGATCAGCAGCCAGCTACGCGCCTTGGTGGCCAGGATCGGGCCGGCGACGGCGCGATAGATGCGCCCCAGCGTGCCACCCTGCGAATCGTCGTGATGGCCCTGCGCCGCCCCGCTTGCGGTCTTCAGCATCAGCCAGGGGGTGACGGTGACGGCGACGAAGAAGGAGAAGATCATCGCCGCCGACGCGTTGGCGGGAATCGGGCTCATGTAGGGGCCCATCATGCCGGACACGAAAAGCATCGGCAGCAGGGCCGCGACGACGGTCAGGGTCGCGATGATCGTCGGGTTGCCAACCTCGGCCACCGCGTCGATGGCGG
>JAGRMU010000189.1:0-14897 GCA_020441165.1 Sedimentitalea sp. | reverse complement strand
TCTCGATCACCACGATGGCGTCGTCCACCAGGATCCCGATCGAGAAGATCAGCGCGAAGAGCGACACCCGGTTGAGCGTGTAGCCCATCAGCCACGAGGCGAAGAGGGTCAGCAGGATCGTCACCGGGATCACCAGCGCGACGACGATGGCCTCGCGCCAGCCGATGGACAGCCACACCAGCGCGATGATCGACACGGTGGCGAGCCCGAGGTGATAGAGCAGCTCGTTGGCCTTTTCGTTGGCGCTTTCGCCATAGTCGCGGGTGACCTCGATGTGGATGCCCTCGGGGATCAGCGTGCCTTCGAGCGATTCGACCCGGTGCAGCACCTCCTCGGCGACCAGCACCGCGTTCGAGCCGGCGCGCTTGGCGACCGCCAGGGTCACCGACGGCACCCGCGTGACCCCGTCCTCGGTCTTGGTGACGGTCGAGACCAGCAGCTGCTCGCGGTCGGTCGAGAAGGCGATATTGGCCACGTCGCGCACATAGACCGGGCGGTCGTCGCGGGTGGTCAGCAGCAGCTTGCCGATATCCTCGGGCGAGCGCAGGGTCTCGCCGGCCAGCAGCGCGATCTGCTGCCCGCCGTCGCGGACCTGCCCGACCGGAAAGGCGGTGTTCGCCCCGGCGACCTTGCCGGCGAGCTGCTGCAGCGTCACGCCATAGAGCGCCAGCCGCGCCGGATCGGGATCGATGCGCAGCATCTCGGGGGTCTCGCCGACGAGGTAGGTCAGGCCGACATCCGAGATCTTGGCGATCTCGGTGCGCAGCTCGCGGGCGATCCGGGTCAGATCGTTGGCGGTGACCCGGTCCGCGGACGCGGGATCCGGCGAGAGCGTCAGCGCCAGGATTGCGACATCGTCGATGCCGCGCCCGACGATCATCGGCTCGGGCACGCCGACCGGGATCCGGTCGAGATTGGCGCGCACCTTGTCATGGACGCGCAGCACCGCGCTGTCGGACGAGGTGCCGACGACGAAGCGCGCGGTCACCACCACATGGTCGTCGGAGCTTTGCGAATAAACGTGATCGACGTCCGAGATCCCCTTGACGATCGTCTCCAGCGGCTCGGTGATCAGCTTGACCGCGTCCGCGGCCTTCAGACCGTCGGCCCGCACATGGATGTCGACCATCGGCACCGAGATCTGCGGCTCTTCCTCGCGCGGCAGGCTGATCAGCGCCACCAGCCCGAAGACGAAGGCAGCCAGCAGAAAGAGCGGCGTCAGCGGCGAGGTGATCGTGGCGCTGGTCAGGCGGCCGGCAATGCCGAGCGGCTGGGAGGGGGGCGGAGACGGGGGAGATGTCAAGGCGTCACCAGAACGTCGCCGGGGGTCAATCCACTCAGAACCTCGACCATCGGCTGGTCGTTCCGGATGATCGGCTCCCCGAGGACCACGACGCGGTCGGCATGGCCTTCACCCGCCTGGACCGTCACGAAATCGAGGCCCGAGCGGGTCCGGACCGCGTTCTCGGGAATCAGCAGCGCGGTGCGTTCGCCGATCGGTAGCCGCACCAGGATGCGCGCGTTGACGAAGGCGGTGTCGAGTCCGTCGACCTCCACGTCCGCGATCACCCGACCGCTTTCGATCTGCGGATAGATCTTGGCGATGCGCCCCGCCGTGTCGACGCCTTCGGAGTGCATCCGGATCTCGGCGCCCTCCTGAAGCGACTCCGAATGACGCTCGGGGATCGCGAGCCGCAGGAAGAAGCCGCCGCCGCCGATGGTGGCGATCATCTCGCCCGGCAGGACCACGGCGCCGACGGTGGCGGGCACCGTCAGCACCCGGCCGGCGCCGGGGGCCAGAACCTCGCCCTCGGACGCCCGCTGGGCGATCACCGCGCGCTCGGCCTCGGCCGAGGCGATCTGGCCGCGCACCACGTCCACCGTCGTGCGCAGCTGATCGAGCTGCTGCCGGGTCGACACACCCCGGTCGACCAGCGCCTGGCCGCGCGCCAGTTCCGTCTCGGCGGTGGCAAGCTGCGCCTTCAGCGCGTCGATCTGCGCATCGAGCGCGGCGATCTGGAAGACGATCTTGTCGTCCCGCACCAGCGCGATCTTCTGACCCGACTCGACCAGGTCGCCCTCGGAAACCGTCAGTTCCTCGACCAGCCCGCCGATCCGCGCCCGCGCCGGCACCGATTCCCTGGCCTCGACGCGCCCGTAGACGGCCTTCCACTCCGTCACCGGGGTCTCGGTCAGGGTCAGCGTCTCGGCCCAGACGGGGCCGGCGGCCAGAACCAGGCCGGCGAGCAGGTTCGCGATGCGCATTTCGGACTCCTCAGAAGGCGTGTCCGGGCTTGAAACCCATTTTCGACAGGATCTTGGCCGCCGGGCAGATGCCGGTAAAGGCCGATTGCAGCAGGTTGGCGCCGACGAACACCGTCAGCCAGACGAAATAGGGCGAGACCCAGACCGTCAGCACGACGGACAGAAGGACCATGAAGCCGGCAAAGGCGAGGATAGCGCGATCGAGTGACATGTTCAGCCTCCGATGATGAGATACATTCCTATTAATGAATTTATTGCCCCGGATGCAAGGGCAATCGTCGAAAGCCGCTCTCGCCGCCCAGCGTCTGGCGCTCTGAACCGCGTCCGGTCGCGCGTCGAGAACATCGTGGTGCGTGGCCGCCGGTTCTCCGCATCGCCATGATCTCAAGGCATTTCGCGTCACTCGCTCCCCAGCGGCGGGCGCGGCCCCGGATGCCTTGGCGCGCGCCCAAATGGCCGGGACGCGTCGCTTTGACGCGCAGCCCGGTCGCGGTCCCCGCGGGGGTCCGAGTTCGGAACCGACGCGAGACCCCGTCAGCCGGAAGCGCCTTGCGCGGCCTCTGGATGAGTCTCGTCGGAACCTCCGCGCCCATACGCAATCGATCGCGCCTGACCTGGTGAACGGGTCGGGCGCGATCCGGGGCTGTTTCCCCGGTGAGACCGAAGGAAGATCGCGGAGAAACGCGTCTGCGCTAGGCGCGCAGCGAGACCGGCGTGCCGGTGCGGACCATCGCGTAGATTTCCTCGATATCGGGGTTCTTCACCGCGATGCAGCCGGCGGTCCAGTCTCTCTTGCTCGCCCGCTTGGCATTCGGCTCGCCGTGGATGAAGATGTCGCCGCCCGGATCCAGCCCCAGCGCGCGCGCCCGCTCGATATCCTCGGCATTGGGATAGGAAATTCCCACCGACAGGTGATAGTCGCTGCGCGGGTTGCGCCGGTCGACGTAATAGAGTCCCTCGGGAGTCCGTCCGTCGCCTCGATAGAGCTTGTGACCGGTCGGGTTGAACCCGAGATGGAACCTGTAGTTCTTGATCACCTTCTCCTGGTGGAGAAGATACATCCTGCGCTGCCCCTTGTTGACCACGATCGAGGTCACCTCGGGCCCGTCATACGTCTTGTACTTGCTGCTGCAGCCGGCCAGCGCCAGCGATGCGACTGCCCCTAATCCGAATGTCCGCCGTTTCATGTTTTTTGCTCGTGTTTTGTCGTCTGCCTCTGACATTTTCCAAGCACATTTCGGAAAAAAAGTCAAAATCACTTTTCGGATTCCTGCCGCGCGGTGGCATCCAGGCGACGCTCGATCGCCGCCAGTTTCGCCAGCACCTCGTCGCGATAGGCATCGGTGCGCACCCCCTCCTCGGCGTGATGCGCGTCCTGCATGGAGTTGACGATCAGGCCGACCAGCAGGTTCACCACCGCGAAGGTCGTGACCATGATGAAGGGCACGAAGAAGGCCCAGGCATAGGGATAGACCTGCATCACCGGGCGCACGATGCCCATCGACCAGCTTTCCAGCGTCATGATCTGAAACAGCGAATAGGCCGAGCGGGGAAGCGAGCCGAACCAGTCGGGGAAGGTGGCGGCGAAAAGCTTGGTCGCCATCACCGCGCCGATATAGAAGATCAGCGCCATCAGCAGGAACACGCTGCCCATGCCCGGCAGGGCGGTGACGAACCCCTCGACCACCCGGCGCAGGCGCGGCGCCACCGAGATCACCCGCAGCACCCGCAGGATGCGCAGCGCGCGCAGCACGGTGAACTGATGCGCGACCGGCACCAGGGCGATGCCGACGATGGCGAAATCGAAGAGGTTCCAGCCGCTGCGGAAAAAGCGCGGGCCATAGGCGATCAGCTTGAGTGCGATCTCGACCACGAAGATCGCCAGGCACAGCCGGTCGAGGGTGACGATCAGCGGGCCGGCCGTCGTCATCAGCCGGGGCGAGGTCTCCATGCCCAGCAGCACCGCGTTGACCATGATCACCGCGGTGATGAACCAGCCGAAGCCGGGCCGTTCGATCCATTGGGCGAGGCGGTCTCTCATCGTCATCGGGATGGTCCTGCGCGGGAGGAAAGGTGGAAGGCGGCGACAAGCTCGACATGGGCGGACCATCGGAACTGATCCACGACCTGTAGCCAGCCAAGAACATAGCCGGCGGCAACCAGCCGCCTGGCATCGCGGGCGAAGCTGACCGGGTTGCACGAGACATAGGCGATGGCCGGCACCCGCGCGACCGCCAGCTCGGCGACCTGCGCCTCGGCGCCGGCGCGCGGCGGGTCCAGCACCGCGGCGTCGAATCGGGCCAGCTCGTCCGGCGTCAGCGGTCGGCGAAAGAGATCGCGGGTCTCGGTCGCGAGCCTCTTCAGCCCGGGCGCCGCGCGCCAGCCCTGATCCAGCGCCCGCAGCATCTCGGCCTCGCCCTCGATCGCCAGCACCTCGGCCCCCTCCGCCAGGGGCAGGCTGAACGTGCCGCAACCGGCGAAGAGATCGACGATGCGCCGCGCGCCCTGGGTGATCTCGCGCACCCCCGCCAGCAGCACCGCCTCGCCGTCGCGCGTCGCTTGCAGGAAGGCGCCGGGTGGAGGGACGACCCGCGCGGACCCGAAGCCTTGATGCGGCGGCGCACGCAGGGCGACGGTTTCCTCCTCCCAGGTCAGCCGCGCCAGCCGCTCGCGCCCGGCGAGCTGCGCCAGCGCCGCCCGCAGCGGCCCGTCCAGCGGCTTGCCGCCACGCGCCGCGACGTCCAGACCGGAATCGCTGAGGGTGACGGTGACCGCCAGCGCGCCCTTGCGGCTGGCGCCCAGCAGCGCCAGCGCCTCGGCGACGGCAAGACCCGGCCGCAGCTCCGGATCCAGAAGCTGGCAGCCCGAAACCGCGATGACGGTCTCGGAGCCGGGGGCATGGAACCCGGCCAGCGCGCCGGTCTTGGTGCGCCGCGCGGCGAAGGTCGCGCGGCGGCGGGAGCGGGGCGGCGAGACGTGGATCGGGCGGAAGGCAACCTCGAGCCCCTGGGCGGTCAGGGCGCTGCGCACCACCTCCTGCTTCCAGGCGGCGACGAACGCGTCCGAGGCGTGCTGCAACTGGCAGCCCCCGCAGCTGCGATAGTGGCGGCAGGGCGGCGTTACCCGGTCGCCGGAGGGCGCGACGATCCGCACGTCCTGCAGGCGCGTGCCGTCCATCCGGCCGCGCACGGTCTCGCCGGGCAGGGTGCGCGGCGCGAAGACCGGGCCGTCGGCGATGCCGTCGCCCTGATGGCCGAGACGAAGGATGTCGAGCGTGGCGTCCATGCGCACCTGATAGCCGTGGCCCCGGCGCTGAGAAAGCCCCTATTCGGCGGCTTCGGTGCGGATGAACCCGCCGGACTGGCGGTTCCAGAACCGGGCATAGAGCCCGCCGCTTGCCAGCAGCGCCTCGTGGCTGCCGGCCTCGACGATGCGGCCGCGATCCATCACGATGATGCGGTCCATTTCCGAGAGGGTGGACAGCCGGTGGGCGATGGCCAGCACGGTCTTGCCCTCCATCACCCGGTGCAGCGCGGTCTGGATCGCCGCCTCGACCTCGCTGTCGAGCGCACTGGTCGCCTCGTCCAGAACCAGGATCGGCGCGTCCTTGAGGATCGCGCGCGCCAGGGCGATGCGCTGGCGCTGACCGCCCGACAGCTTCACCCCGCGCTCGCCCAAATACGCGTCATAGCCGCGCCGGCCCTTGTGGTCCTGCAGATCGGGAATGAACTCGTCCGCCTCGGCCTTGCGCGCGGCGGCGATCACCTCGTCCTCCGTCGCGTCGGGGCGCCCGTAGCGGATATTGTCGCGGGCCGAGCGGTTGAACATCGCGGTTTCCTGGGTGACCATGCCGATCTGCCGGCGCAGGCTTTCCTGGGTCACCGCGTCCAGGTCCTGACCGTCGATGCGAATCCGCCCCTCCTCGCCGCTGTAGAGCCGCAATAGCAGCGAGACCAGCGTCGACTTCCCGGCCCCCGAGGCGCCGACGATGCCCAGCTTCTCGCCCGGCGCGATGGTCAGGTCGATGTCGCGCACGCCTCCCGTCTCGCGACCATAGGCGAAGGTGACATGATCGAAGACGATCTCGCCGCGCGGCACCTGCAGATCGGTGGCGCCCGGCGCATCCTCCAGGCGGGTGCGCGGGGTCAGGGTGCGCATCCCGTCCTCGACCTCGCCGAGCGCCGCGTAGATCGCCATCAGCGTGAAGCTGACCCAGCCGGTCATCTGCGCGATGCGGATCGCCACCGCGCCGGCGGCGACGATATCGCCCTCGCTGGCCTGGCCGCGACTCCAGAGCAGCAGCGTGCCGCCGATCAGCAGCACCGGCAGCAGCCCGGCGAGGGTCATCAGGCAGAACCGGAAGCCTGCCGAGAGATAGCCGAATTCAAGCGCCCGCTGCCGGAAGACGCCCATCGCGCCCAGGGCGGCGCGGTCCTCGAACTCGGCATGGGCGAAGAGCTTGACGGTCTTGATGTTGGTGATCGTGTCGACCACCTGCCCCGAGACCATCGCCCGCGCCCCGGCGCGGCCCGCGGCGCGCAGGCGGACCCTCGGGAGGAACCACCAGACCAGCGCCAGGTACGAGGCCAGCCAGACCAGGAACACCGCGGTGATCCGCCCGTCGATGGTGAAGAGCAGCGCCAGCGAGCCCAGCAGCGAGGCGAGGGCAAAGGCCACCACGTTGATCGCCTCGGCGGCGACCTCGGTGACCGCGCGGGCGGTCTGCATCTGCTTCTGGGCGATGCGGCCGGCGAAATCGTCGTCGAAGAAGGTGACCGCCTGGCCCAGCGTCCAGCGATGCAGCCGCGACAGCACCAGCGGGTTCACGTTGGGCTGCACGACGATGGCGTTGGCCGCCGCCGAGAGGCCGAAAAGCAGCGGTCGCGCCAGCAGGAAGAACGCGGTCGCGCCAATGATCATCGCCGTGTTGGCGCCGTCGAAGAAGGCGTCGGGGCTGCTGGCGCTGGCCCGGTCGATCACCAGGCCGAGGATATAGGCGGTCCCGGCCTCGAGCGCGCCCGCCGCCGCCGAGAGAAACGCCGCCAGCCAGAGCGCCGGCCAGGCCCCGGCCAGGCACCAGGCGAAGAACGCGGCCAGGGTCTGCGGCGGCGGGCCCTCGGCGGGACGGAAGGGATCGATCCAGCTGGCAGGGGTCATTCGGCCGCCTCGGCGTTGAGGAACCCGCCCGATTGCCGGCCCCAGAACTGGGCATATAGGCCGCCCTGCGCCAATAGCCCAGCATGGCTGCCCTCTTCGACGATCCGGCCCCTGTCCATCACCAGGATCCGGTCCATCCGGGCGATGGTGGACAGCCGGTGGGCGATGGCGATCACCGTCTTGCCCTCCATCATCCCGTAGAGCGTGTCCTGGATCGCCGCCTCGACCTCGCTGTCGAGGGCGCTGGTCGCCTCGTCCAGCAGCAGGATCGGCGCGTCCTTGAGGATCACCCGCGCCAGCGTCACCCGCTGGCGCTGACCGCCGGAGAGTTTCACGCCGCGCTCGCCGACATGAGCGTCATAGCCGCGGCGCCCCTCGGGATCGGCCAGATCTAGGATGAACCGATGCGCCTCGGCCTGTTTCGCCGCGGCGATCATCTCGGCCTCGCTGGCTTCGGGGCGGCCGTAAAGGATGTTGTCCCGCACCGAGCGGTGCAGCAGCGCGCTGTCCTGCTGGACCATGCCGATCTGCCGGCGCAGGCTGTCCTGGGTCACATTGGCGATATCCTGTCCGTCGATCAGGATCCGGCCCGCTTCGGCGTCGTAGAACCGCAACAGCAGCTTGACGAGCGTCGACTTGCCGGCGCCCGAGCGTCCGATCAGCCCGACCTTCTCGCCCGGTGCTATGGTCAGGTCGATCCGGTCGAGCCCACCGAAATCCCGCCCGTAATGGTGCGAAAGGCCGCGGATCTCGATCCGCCCCTCGGTCAGCGTCAGCGGCTGTGCGCCGGGCCGGTCGGTCAGGTCGATGGGCTGGGCGATGGTCTCCATCCCCTCGGCCACCACCCCGAGCTGGCGGAAGAAGGTGGTCAGCGCCCACATGATCCAGCCGGTCATCGCGTTCAGCCGCAGCGTCAGCGCGGTCGCCGCCGCCACCGCCCCGACCGTGGCCTGGCCCTGCATCCACAGATAGACGGCCCAGCCGGTGACGCCGACGATCAGGAAACCGTTGAGCGTGACCAGCGTCAGATCCATGGTCGTGAAGATGCGCATCTCGGTCTGGAAGGTCCTGCGGCTGTGCTCGATCGCTTCCTTCGCATAGTCGAGTTCCTGGCTGTGATGGGCGAACATCTTGACCGAATGGATGTTTGTATAGGCATCCACCACCCGCCCGGTGACCGCCGAACGCGCGTCCGAGGCCGCCTTGGACGCCGGCTCGACCCGCGCCACGGTCCAGCGGATCAGCGCGGCATAGGCCAGGCACCAGAGCAGCAGCGGCAACAGCAGAACCGGCTCGGCGGTGGCCAGAAGGATCGCGGCGCCGATGAAATAGGCCAGCGAGAACGAGATCGCATCGAAGACCTGGAACACCACCTCGCCCGCCGCCGGCGGGGTCTGCATGATGCGGTTGGCGATGCGCCCGGCAAAGTCGTTCTCGAACCAGCCGACCGACTGGCGCAGCACGTGCTTGTGCGCCCGCCAGCGGATCAGGGTGCCGAAATTGGGCAGCACCGCGTTGTTCAGGAGCAGCACGTCCACGGCGTGAAGGGCGGGACGCAGGATCAGCAGGAACAGGGCGACCATTACCAACTCGGTGCCATACTGCGCCCAGACCTGCGCGGGCGGGCCCTCCAGCAGGTCGACCAGGCGCCCCATGTAGTAGATCAGGCCGACCTCGATCGCCGCCACCACGACCGACATCAGCCCGGTCCAGAAGAACACGCGCCAGAAGGGTTCGGCATAGACCTTCAGGAACGGCCAGAGCCGGGTCGGCGGGCGATCCGTCTCGGGGTGGTCGCAATAGGGATCGACGAGGTTCTCGAAATAGCGAAACATGGCGGTGCTCCGGGTGAGCAGATGGGGGCAGATGCACTGGGGGCGGCGGTTGGCCGGCCCGGGTCGGGCGTCGTGTCAGCCTTGGCTGAACCAGATCCCGCGATACATCGTGCAGTCCCCCCCGTATCTCGCGCCGGACGGGGTTAGCCGATGCGGGCCGGATTGTCACCCCAAAACGTCAGCGGCTTAGCAGCGCCGCGCGGTCCAGCGTGAAGTCCGAGGCGATCCATTCCGCCTCGAGCCGGGCCAGTTCGGCGCCGAGCGCCGGGCCCGTGTAGGCCGGCATCAGATCCGCGGCGCGCAGCGGAAATCTGGCCGCGGCGCCGGCCGCGATCCGCTCGGCGGCGGCCGTGTCCCAGGGCTCGCCCAGAAGCGCCGCGCGCAGCAGCAGCGCATCGCGCGCGGTCTCGGCCCCCAGCCGGTAGCCGAGCTCGGCGGCCGCCATCTGCGTCGCCGCGCCCTCGCGCATCTTGTCGAGCCGCGCCGCCTGCGCCCGGCTCAGCCGCAGGGCATCGGCCGGATCCACGCCGCCCAGCACCGCCAGACGGCGCAGCGCATCCGGCTGAACCCCGGCATCGCCCTCGAGCGCAACCAGGGGGGCCAGCGCCCGGTCGTCGGCCCCTGGCAGGAACTGCGCCAGAGCGCCGGTGCTGCGCATCGCGGCCAGGGACGGGGCCGGATCGGGCGCCGCCAGCAGCTTGAGCATCTCGGCGCCGACCCGCTCATGCGAGAGCTGTGCCAGCCCGTCCAGGTTCGACGCGATGGCCGACAACGCCTCCGGGTCGAAGCCACCCTCGGGATCGCCATACCAGGCGTGAAAACGGAAATAGCGCAGGCTGCGCAGATAATCCTCGCGGATCCGGTCCTCGGCCTCGCCAATGAATCGCACGCGGCGGGCGCGCAGATCGGGCAGCCCGCCGATGGGATCGAGCACGGTGCCGTCGGGGCGGGCATAGAGCGCGTTCATGGTGAAATCCCGCCGCGCCGCGTCCTCCTCGACGCTGTCGGAAAAGGCCACCACCGCGCGCCGCCCGTCGGTCTCGAGATCCCGGCGGAAGGTCGTCACCTCGTGGGGGATACCGCCGCTGACCAGGGTCACAGTGCCATGGGCGATTCCGGTCGGCACCGCCTTGATGCCCGCCGACCGAGCCAGGGCCATCACCGTCACGGGCTCGGCATCGGTTGCGATGTCGATGTCACTGACAGCAAGGCCGAGCAGGGTGTTGCGCACGCAACCGCCGACGAAGAGGGCCTGCGCGCCGTCCCGGGCGATCGCCGCGCACACCGCTTGCGTCGCCGGCACCGTCAGCCACGGCGCATCGAGCCGGGTCATGGCTGCATCCGCGCCGCGAGCGCGCGCAGGATCCGCGCCGTCGCGCCCCAGATGTAATAGGGGCCGTAGGGCACGATGTAATAGCGGCGCCGCACGCCGCGCCAGTAGCGCGATTCGGTCAGGTAGTTGTCCGGGTCGATCAGATGCGAGAGCGGCACCGAGAAGGCCTCCTCCACCTCGCCGGGCTCGGGCACGAGGTCGAAGTCGTCTTCCAGCACGGCGACGACCGGCGTGATCCGAAAGCCCGTGACCGTCTCGTGCTCGGGCATCCGGCCGAGAACCCTCGCCAGCCCGAGGGGCAGCCCGATCTCCTCATGGGCCTCGCGCAGCGCCGCCGCCTCGACATCGCGGTCGGTCTCGTCCTGCTTGCCGCCGGGAAAGGCGATCTGGCCGGGATGATGCTTGAGCGCCGAGGACCGCTTGGTCAGGATCACCCGCGGCACGCCCGAAGCCAGCGAGACGGGCACCAGCACCCCGGCCGCGCGCAGCTTGCGGCCCGGGGGCAGAACCGTTTCCGGGTTCAGATCGAAATCCGAGGACCGCCCGCCGGTCCGCGCCAGCGCCGCGCGCAGTGCCGCGACCGGGTCAGTCCTCATCCGCCTCTTCCGCCTCGAAACCGACCGTTGCCGGATCAAGCTCGTAATGGGCGCCGCAGAACTGGCAATCGGCGGTCACGATTCCGTCCTCGGTGGTCATCTTCTCGATGTCGCGCGCCGAATAGATCGACAGGCTCTGGCGCACGCGGTCTTCCGAGCAGGTGCAGCCGAAACGCACCGACTGCGCGTCGAAGACCCGCGGCACCTCCTCGTGAAAGAGGCGCACCAGCAGATCCGTCGGCGGCAGGGTCGGGCCGATCAACTCGAGGTCGTCGACCGTGTCGAGCAGGATGTTCACCCGCCTCCAGTCCTCGCCGCGCGCGCCGCCTTCCAGATCGGCAGCCGACAGGATCTCGCCGGTTCCGGCCCCGCGGGCCACGAAGGGCGAGGCCTTGGGCATGTGCTGCAGCATGATCCCGCCCGCGCGCCAGTGCTCGGGCGAACCCGGCGCCGAGGCGCGCCCGAAGCTCAGCGCGAATCGCGTCGGCAGCTGCTCGGACTGGGCGAAATAGGCCTCGGCGCTGGCGCTCAGCGACCGCCCGGTGAGCGGGGTGATCCCCTGATAGGGTGCCGATCCCTTGCCCTGGTCGATGAGGATCGCGAAATAGCCCTCGCCGACCTGGTCGATCGGCGCCCCGTCGCTCAGGCGCTCGGCATCGTAGCTGGCATAGGCCCGGATTCGCGCCGCCTCACCCTCGTCGCGGGGGGCGAAATAGTCGGTGGCGATCATCCGCACCGGTCCCTTGGACTGCACCTGCAGCGACAGTTTCCAGCGCAGCTTGATGGTCTGGCCGACCAGCGCGGTCAGCAGCGCCATCTCGGCAACCAGCGCCTCGACCTGCGGCGGATAGTCGTGCTGCCGCAGGATGCCGCCCAGCACGCCGTCGAGCCGGGCCACCCGTCCGCGGATGTCCGACAGGTCGAGCTGAAACGGCAGGACCGTGTCGTCCCAGGCGAGTTTTGATCCGAACGTCATGGGTTTTCCTTGCCGCCGCCGCTTGGCATACCGCCGCAATATAGGGGCGGCAAGCCGCGTTGAAAGGAAAGCGACATGATCAGGCGATTCGGAGCCAGCCCCGAGCCGGGGCGCAGGTACACCCGCCGCGTCGGCGCCTATGCCCTGGTGCCGAGGGGCGATGCGCTGCTGCTGACCTGCCAGAGCGATCCCGGGCCCGAGTTGCAGTTGCCCGGCGGCGGCATCGATCCGGGCGAATCTCCCCTGGCCGCCTTGCATCGCGAGGTGTTCGAGGAAACCGGCTGGAGCATTGCCCATCCGCGCCGTTTGGGCGCCTTCCGGCGCTATGTCTTCATGCCGGAATACGGGCTCTGGGCCGAGAAGATCTGCATCGTCTATGTCGCCCGGCCCGTGCTGCGCCAGGGGCCGCCCACCGAGCCGGGACACGAAGCCGTCTGGATGCCGGCGGGCGAGGCGGCACTGCGGCTGGGAAACCCCGGCGACCGTCATTTCGCCGACGCGTTCGCGGCGCGCCGCTTGCGCAGCGCGTGACTGGTCATGGGAAATGCCTCGACAGCACAGGGGACTACGTGCCGGAACGTGTCAGGGTGCGGCAGTCTCGACAGATGCTACCTAACCGTTGAGCCTATTGTGCGCGCCTATACCAGTGCGAACTTACAATTCTGAGCCGCCTTAGAGCCCGCCGAATTCGAAGAGCGTGGCCGACACGTCATCTTCCATGCCGTGCTCCATCGACATCACCTGGGTCAGCTGCCAGAAGAGATCGTCGAGGAATTCCTGGCCCGACTGGTCCGAGGCGCAATTCCTGGCAAGATCGATCAGCCCCTCGGGTTCCAGCATCTTGCCGTTGCGCAAGCGGCATTCGGTGAAGCCGTCGGAATAGAGCAGAAGCCGGTCGCCGGGCGCCATCGACAGGTCGAACTGGCTGTAGGGCAGGCCGGGCAGCAGGCCGATCGGCGCGCCGCCCTCACCGGCAAACTCGGTGCGCCCGTCGCGCCGCAACACCAGCGGGTGCGGGTGTCCGGCCTGCACCAGTTGCACCGCGCCGCTGCGCAGATCGGCGGTGGCATAGGCCATGGTGAAATATTCCTCGATCCCGCCATCGGCGAGCAGCCGCTCGTTGAGCATCGCCGCCACCTCGTCGGGCGGGCGCAGGTCATAGAGGCCCTCGGCGCGGCGGATCATCGCGAGGTTCTCGTCGAAGTACCGGCTGCTCAGATAGCCCCCGAGCTTGGCGGTCATCATCGCCGAGGTGATCCCGTGGCCGGACACGTCGATGTTGTAGAACCCGACATGGTCGGGCCCCGGCGCGAACATGCCGACCAGATCACCGCCGATATGGCCGCAGGGCTTGAGCAAAAGGCTGACCCGCGACGCGCCGAATCGGCGGGTCAGTTCCGGCACCAGCGATTCCTGGATCTTCTTGGCCTGGATCAGGTCCTTGTCGATCTTGTCATAGGCGCCCTGCAGTTGGTCGAGCGTATCCGAGATCAGCCGGTTCTTTTCGGACAGCTCGCGCTGCATCCCCAGGATGCGCGCGCCGGCGGAAATCCGGGCCCGCAACTCGTCGGAGTTGACCGGCTTGGTCAGGAAATCGTCGGCGCCCGCGTCCAGCCCCTGCGCGATCTCGTTCTTCTCGCTCTTCGAGGTCAGCAGGATGAAATAGCCATAGCCCTCATGGGGAAGCGCCCGGAACCCGCGGCAGAAATCCAGCCCGCTCATGCCCGGCATCATCCAGTCGCTGAGCACCAGGTCCGGCAACTCGGCGGTGCAGATCTCCATTGCGCGCTCGCCGCTTTCGGCCTCGACGACCTCGAACCCCCATTTCTTCAAAGAGCTGGCCAGGATCCGGCGCTGAAGGCGGCTGTCATCCACCACCAGGACCGTGCGGATGGTCGCGGCCCGTGCCGTCGGCGCCAGCTTGATCTCTTCACTCGGCAACAAAATCCGATCCTTGAATGTCTTCTCCGGACGGGTCCGGCCCGCGCAGAATTCATCAGCTCCCTTAACATGACGTGAAACCTAAAATGCTCGGGATCGGCCCACGGATCTTAATCGGCTGTTTACGCCGATTGACTATCCCGGTCGCGGGGGCAGTGAACGACAGGTGCGAGATGATCGATTGGTCACGTGTGAACGAGCTGCGCGAGGAGGTCGGCGCGGAAGATTTCGACGAGGTCGTGGAGCTCTTTCTCGAGGAGGTGGAAGAGGTCATTGGCCGGTTGCGCGAGGCCCCCGACCTGAGTCAGCTCGAACAGGATTTGCATTTTCTGAAAGGCAGCGCCCTCAGCCTCGGTTTCGCGGCCTTCTCGAGCCTGTGCCAGGACGGCGAAAGACGCTCCGCGGCAGGTCAGGCCGCGGAGGTCGACATTCCCGAGGTCGTCGCGGAATTCGAGCGCTCGAAAGCCCTGTTCGTGGCCGAGCTTCCGGGCAAGCTTGCGGCCTGAATATGCCTGTTAAACGATTGATTTCGCTTCCCGACCACCCACGAAAGAAAGGCCCTGGTGGGAGGTCAGGATCGTGACGAGCCTTACGTCTTCTTATGGACCCGACGCGGTCTAGATCAGGAACTGCGCCAGCGTCTCGTCGTTGGTGATGTCCGAATAGGTGAAGCCCGCATCGTCGAGATGCGCGAAGAGGCGCACGAAGTTCTCCGGCTTTGAGGTCTCGATCCCGATCAGGACCGAACCGAAATTGCGTGCCGACTTCTTCAGATACTCGAACCGCGCGATGTC
>JAGRMU010000188.1 GCA_020441165.1 Sedimentitalea sp. | reverse complement strand
GTGAAGCCGCCCTGATCCACCACGTTGGCGAAGGCTTCCATCTCGGTCAGTCGGTCCATGCGCGCACCTGTAGCGTTGGGTCGGTCGGGCTCAGGTATCGGCCGCAATCTGGGCAAGAACGCGGCGGGCATGGGAAAATATCGGGATTTGTCGCGAATCGTGTCGCGAGCGGAAACCGCCCCGGCCCTGCGCCGCGCTGCAATCAACCGTTTCCGGACAGCCCTTGCGTGCTATCTTCGTCCGGTATCGACCGCATAGAGGGAGGGTTCGAGATGAAATTCGCATTCGCAGTCGTGCTGATCGCCGCTATGGGCATGCCCGCGCTGGCCGGCGCCCAGACCGCGGCCCTCGAGGGCGCCAAGGTCTATTTCGTGCAGCCGGCCGATGGCGCGACCGTCTCCTCGCCGGTGACGGTGGTCTTCGGGCTCAGCGGCATGGGGGTGGCGCCGGCCGGGGTCGAGAAGGAGAATACCGGCCACCATCACCTGCTGATCGACCGTCCGCCCTTCGGCGAGGCCGAGGGCGACGACATGGCCAGCGGCCTGCCCGCCGACGATCATCACAAGCATTTCGGCGGCGGCCAGACCGAGGTGACGCTGGAGCTCGCCCCGGGGCCGCACACGCTGCAGCTGGTGCTGGGCGATGCCGCGCATGTGCCGCTCGACCCGCCGGTGACCTCCGAGGTGATCACCATCACCGTGCAATAGCGCCGGGGCTCAGAGCAGGCGCAGCCATTTCAGGATCGCGATGCTGGTCAGCGCCATGGCCAGCAGCGCCCCGCAGAGCAGCGCGAAGGCGCCGGGCCAGGTCATGCCCGGCATCCCGGCGATGTTGACGCCGAAGAGGCCGGTCACGAAACTGAGCGGCAGGAACACCGCCGCGACGATCGAGAGGACATAGTTGTTGCGGCTCAGTTGCCGCGTGGTCTGGGCATCGGCGAAATCCTGCAGCGCGATCAGCCGGTGCGCCAGCGCCTCCAGTCCCTCGTTGGACAGCGCCGCCAGGTTGGCTGCCTCGCGCAGGCGATGCCGGTTGCCGCTTGCGCCGAAGACCGGGCTCTCGATCCCGGCCAGCCGCACCAGCGCGTCGCGCTGCGGCGACAGGTACCGGCGCAGGCGGATGACGGTGCGGCGCAGCCCCTGCAGGGCAGCGGGATCGCTCTCGACGCCGTCCTCGATCTGCTCTTCGAGGGTCTCGGCCTCCTCCTCCAGGTCGAGCACCACGTCGCGCGCCCGGTGCACCAGCCCCTCGACCAGCTCGCCGAGGAAATCGGCGACCGAGGCCGGGGCGCGGCCGGCCATGCAGTCGGCCCGGATCGCGTCGGTGGCGAAGATCTTGTGCATCCGCACCGTCACCACCGTCTGCGGCGTGGCCCAGATGCGCAGCGACACCATCTGGTCGACGCTTGCATCGGCGTTCAGGTTGACCCCGCGCAGGTTGAGGATCAGCCCCTCGCCGGAGACATCGCAGCGCGGCCGCGTCTGGCCCTGCAGCAGCGAGTTCGCCGCCGGTTCCGGCAGGTTCGCCTCGCACCAGCCGGGCAGGGCGGGATCGCCCAGATCGTGATGGATCCAGCGATAGGCGCCCGGCCCGGTGGCCGCCGGGTCGGTGACCGGCGCGGCGCGCCCGTCGCTCCAGATGTCAAAGGCGCAGATCGGCATCGCGCATGTCCTCCCGGTGGTCCCGCCCCCTGTTAGCGCAGTCGCGGCCGCGGCTCCAGTGGCGGGGCGGGCGCGACGGGGCTTGCACCGGGGGCGGTCCTGGCGGACGCTGGGACCGGAACGCAACGCGGGAGACACTGCCATGATCGCCATCATCTTCGAGCTTGAACCCGCCGAGGGCCAGCGCGAGGCCTATCTCGAGATGGCCGCCGAGCTGCGCCCGCTGCTGGAGGGGGTCGAGGGGTTCCTCTCGGTCGAGCGGTTCCAGAGCCTGACCCATCCCGGCAAGCTGCTGTCGGTCTCGTTCTGGGAGGACGAGGCGGCGGTGGCGCGCTGGCGCCAGATGGACGCGCATCGCCGGATGCAGGCGAAGGGCCGCGGCGGGGTGTTCCGCGACTATCGCCTGCGCGTCGCGCATGTGCTGCGCGACTATGGCATGACCGACCGCGCCGAGGCGCCGGACGACAGCCGCGCGGCGCATGGCGGCTAGCAAGGCCGGGACAGGTCGGACTCGCCGCGCCGCGCTGACCGGGCGCCAGCGCGGACCGCGCGGGCCTGTCCGCGGTCCCGGGCAACGCTGACCTTCTAGGACAGCATTTGGGCACCGTTCCACCCCGTGCGCCTGGGGTCGCGAGCGGCCCGAGGGTGAACGATCGGGGCCGCTGTTCCGGAGAGCCATGCGAAACGGGTTCGCCGCCTGCTCGACGCGCCGGGGCTCCGGCTCGCGCCTACAGCGTCGCCGCCAGCCGCGTGCCCTGGTCGATGGCGCGCTTGGCGTCGAGTTCCGCCGCCACGTCGGCGCCGCCGATGACATGCGGGCTGCGGCCGCGGGCGATCAGCGCGTCGGCGAGGCTGCGTTCGGGCAACTGCCCGGCGCAGAGCACGATGGTGTCCGCCTCGATCAGCGTCGGGGTCTCGCGGGCCTCGCCGAAGGACACGGTCAGCCCCTGTTCATCGATGCGCTCGTAGTTGACGCCGCCGACGAAAGCCACGTCCTTCATCTTCAGCGCGGCGCGGTGGATCCAGCCGGTGGTCTTGCCCAGCCCCTTGCCGTGCTTGCTGGCCTTGCGCTGCAGCAGGGTGACCTCGCGCGCCGGGGCGTGCGGCTGCGGGCCCTCGGGGGCAAGGCCGCCGCGATGCGCGGCCGGATCGGCGACGCCCCATTCGCTCATCCAGAGCGGCAGGTTCTCGGTGGCGCTGACGCCCTCCTGCACGAGGAATTCCGAGACGTCGAAGCCGATGCCGCCGGCACCGATCACCGCCACCCGGCGGCCGACCTCGGCCCCGCCCCTCAGCACGTCGATATAGCTCAGCACGTTCGGCGCGTCCTGCCCGGGGATCTGCGGATCGCGCGGGATCACGCCGGTGGCGACGATCACCTCGTCGAACCCGTCCAGATCCTCGGCCTTGATCTTGCGGCCCAGGCGGGTGGTCACGCCGGTCTCGTCCAGCATGGTGCGATACCAGTCCACCAGCCCGCGGAACTCCTCCTTGCCGGGGATCTGCTTGGCCATGTTGAGTTGGCCGCCGACCTCGCCCGCCGCGTCGAACAGCGTCACCGCGTGGCCGCGCCGGGCGGCGGTGATCGCGGTCGCCAGGCCCGCCGGGCCGGCGCCGACCACGGCAACGGTTTTCGGGCTCGCGGCGGGGCCGATCGTCAATTCGGTCTCGTGGCAGGCCCTTGGGTTGACCAGGCACGAGGTCAGCTTGCCGCCGAAAGTGTGATCGAGGCAGGCCTGGTTGCAGGCGATGCAGGGCGCGATGGTGTCGCTGCGCCCGGTGCGGGCCTTGGCGACGAAATCGGCATCCGCCAGCATCGGGCGGGCCATCGAGACCATGTCGGCGCAGCCGGTGGCCAGCACCTCCTCGGCGACCGCGGGGGTGTTGATCCGGTTCGAGGTGATCAGCGGGATCCCGACCTTGCCCATCAGCTTGCGGGTGACCCAGGCGAAGGCCGCGCGGGGCACCGAGGTGGCGATGGTGGGGATGCGCGCCTCGTGCCAGCCGATGCCGGTGTTGATGATCGTCGCCCCGGCCGCCTCGACCGCCTGGGCCAGCTCCACCACCTCGTCGAAGGTCGAGCCGTTCGGCACCAAGTCGATCATCGAAAGACGGTAGATCAGGATGAACTCGGCGCCGCAGACTTGCCGCGTCCGCCGCACCACCTCGACCGGCAGGCGCATCCGGTTCTCGTAAGGCCCGCCCCAGCGGTCGGTGCGCTTGTTGGTGTGGGTGACCAGGAACTGGTTGAGGAAATACCCCTCGGACCCCATGATCTCGACCCCGTCATAACCGGCCAGCTTGGCCTTGCGGGCGGCCTCGGCGATGTCGGCGATCTGCTTCTCGATCCCGTCCTCGTCCAGCTCGGTCGGCGCGAAGGGCGAGATCGGCGACTTGACCGGGCTCGGGGCCACGCATTTCGGGCCGTAGGCATAGCGCCCGGCATGCAGGATCTGCATCGCGATCTTGCCCCCCGCCTGGTGGACGCGGTCGGTGACGATGCGGTGGTTCTCGATGTCCGTCTCGGTGGTCATCATCGCCGCGCCGGGCAGGACCGAGCCTTCGAGGTTGGGACCGATGCCGCCGGTCACCATCAGCGCCACCTCGCCGCGGGCGCGCGCCGCATAGAACTCGGCGACCCGGTTCCAGTCGCCGGTCTCCTCCAGCCCGGTATGCATCGAGCCCATCAGCACCCGGTTCTTCAGCGTGACGAAGCCCAGGTCGAGCGGGGCGAGCAGGTGCGGGTAATCGGTCATGGCGGGCTCCTCGGTTTGGGGCAGGAATACCGCAGATGGCGCCGGTGTCACCACAAACGCGGCGTCACGGGCTTGCACCGCCGGCCCGGCGCGCTAGACAGGGCGAAACCCCGCCGGAGCCCCGCCATGACGCCCGAGGACATCGCCCGCCTGCCCTATCGCCCCTGCGTGGGGGTGATGCTGCTGAACGCCGGGGGCGAGGTGTTCGTGGGCCAGCGCAACGACCGCCATGCCGAGGCCTGGCAGATGCCCCAGGGCGGGGTGGACGCGGGCGAGAGCCCCCGCGACGCGGCGCTGCGCGAGCTCTGGGAGGAGACCGGGATCACCGCCGACCTGGTCGAGATCCTGGCCGAGACCGGCGACTGGCTGACCTATGACCTGCCGCACGAGATCGTGCCGCAGATCTGGAAGGGGCGCTATCGCGGGCAGGCGCAGAAATGGTTCCTGATGCGTTTCCTGGGGCGCGACGACCAGGTGAACATCGAGACCGCGCATCCCGAGTTCACGACCTGGAAATGGCAGCCGACGGACGCGCTGGCCGAGAAGATCGTGCCCTTCAAGCGCGAGGTCTACGAGCGGGTGCTGGCCGAGTTCGCGCCCCGCCTCGCGCAGCGCCGCTGAGACGCTCGCCCGCTCCGCGCGGCGGGGCGACGGGAACGGGCGATCCCGGCTTGATTTCACGGCCCGGTCCCGGCTTCATCACCAGAGAGCGAAGAGGAGAGATCATGGCGAAGGTGCTCTACGAGAAGGACGGGCGCATCGGGCGGATCACCCTGAACCGTCCCGAGGTGCTGAACGCGATCGACGACGATCTGCCGCGCGAGCTGGCCGAGGCGGTGGCGCGCGCCGATGCCGATCGCGAGGTTCACGTGATGATCCTGGCCGGCGCCGGTCGGGCGTTCTGCGCCGGGTACGACCTCGCCCACTACGCGCAGGATCCGGAGAACACGCTGACCCAGGACATGCCCTGGGACCCGATGCAGGACTTCCAGTTCATGTGGGCCAACACCCAGCACTTCATGTCGCTGTTCCGGGCGATGAAGCCGGTGATCTGCAAGGTTCACGGCCTCGCGGTCGCCGGGGGCTCGGACATCGCGCTCTGCGCCGACCTGACGATCATCGGCGACAGCGCGCGGATCGGCTACATGCCGGCCCGCGTCTGGGGCTGTCCGACCACGGCGATGTGGGTGCACCGGCTGGGGCCGGAACGGGCCAAGCGGATGCTGTTCACCGGCGACAAGATCACCGGCCGCGAGGCGGCCGAGATCGGGCTGGTGCTGAAATCGGTGCCCGACGCGCAGCTCGACGCCGAGGTCGAGGCGTTGGCCGCGCGCATGGTCATGGTCCCGATCAACCAGCTGGCGATGCAGAAGATGGTCATCAACTCCGCCGTCGAGGCGCAGATCAACCAGACCCAGCGGCTGGCCACGGTGTTCGACGGGATCACCCGGCATTCGCCGGAAGGGCTCAACTTCAAGGCGCGGGCGGAAACGATGGGCTGGAAACAGGCGGTGCGCGAACGCGACGACGGCACGTTCGACTGGACGCAGAACCGGCCGGTCAACCCGCAGGGATAGGGTACGGCGGGTCCTTTCCGACCCGCTCCGACAGAATGCGCCGACGATCATGCCGCGCCCGAGCGCCGGCGCGAGCCGAAGCTGCGCCCCGGGAAGACATGAGGCGCGGCAAGCCCGTTCAGATACACTTGGCCATGGGCCAGCGCGAAAAGGCCGCGTCGCCCGCGCCGCGCTCCTCAGCGGGTTGACGCCATGCTGTCCGTCAGGTCGGTTCTGCGTCCGGCACCGGGATCGTCCTGCCTATCGGCCTTGTCTGCGGCCGGTTTCGTGCCTATGATCGGGTTGCGAAGCCGTGTCTCGGTTCGTTGCCTCTCTCGCTGTGGGCGTCCGGTTCGCTTCGGATTTCACTCAATGCGGCTGCCGCATGTCCTTGGCGGCCCTACCCTTCGACTTCGGGTCTCGTCCCGATACGCATCAAGCAAAAGGTGGTCTCCAACTTGCAACCTCAGGAATGGTCGCGCGTACTCGTCAAGTACCGCGAGCCTGTCGCCACGCGAAGCATTGCCGAACTGGTAATGACGATCGCGCCCTTCACGCTGCTCTGGGCGCTGGCCTGCTGGGCGCTCTCGATCAGCAATCTTCTGGCTTTGTCGCTGGCCGCGCTGAACGCGCTCTTCCTCGTCCGGCTCTTCATGATCCAGCACGATTGCGGGCACGGCGCGTTCTTCAGGAGCCGGCGCTTGAGCGACTGGCTCGGGCGCGCGCTGGGCGTGCTCACGCTGACCCCCTATGATGTCTGGCGCAAGACCCATGCCATCCATCACGCCTCGACCGGCAATCTCGACCGTCGCGGTACCGGCGACATCCCGACCCTCACGGTGCGCGAATACCGCGCGCGGTTGTGGCCGGGCAGGGCCATCTACCGGCTCTACCGCCATCCTCTCTTCCTGTTCGGCCTCGCGCCGTTCTACGTCTTCTTCATCCAGAACCGCCTGCCCTTCGGGTTGATGGCGTCTGGCTGGCGCTACTGGCTGAGCGCCATGGGCACCAATGCCGCGGTCGCCGCCGCCCTTGTCGGGCTGTACTGGCTTGGCGGGTCGCGGACGCTGCTGCTGGTGTTCCTGCCAACGATGCTCATCGGCGCGTCGATCGGGATGTGGCTGTTCTATGTCCAGCACCAGTTCCGCGAGACCAGCTGGGACAGCGAGGAGAGCTGGAAGGTCCAGGATGCGGCGCTGGAGGGCAGCTCCTACTACGTGCTGCCCGAGCCGCTGCGCTGGTTCAGCGCCAATATC
Source organism: Sedimentitalea sp. (assembly GCA_020441165.1). GTDB lineage: Bacteria > Pseudomonadota > Alphaproteobacteria > Rhodobacterales > Rhodobacteraceae > JAGRMU01. Next base: position 2,074 of record JAGRMU010000188.1, on the reverse strand, counting down.
GGCGCCCATCACGTGCATCACATGGCCAGCCGGATCCCCTATTACCGTCTGCCCGAGGTCCTGCGCGACCACGAGCCGCTGGCGCAATGCCACCGGCTGACTCTGCGCGAAAGCTTCCGATGCGCCCGGCTACGGCTCTGGGACGAGGACAGCCGGCAGTTGGTGAGCTTCGCGGAAGCCCGCGCGCTCGGGTGAACCGGCGCGGTGCGCGCCGGGCAGATCGGGTGCCGGGCGAGCCTGCGGCCGCGATCGCGTAAAGAACCGCTTGTTTACCCAGCGCGCGATGCGCCACGTCGGACTCGCGCCTCCGCATGCCTTCCCGGGGCGCAGCTCTGGGTCGCGACCGCTTCGCCCCGCCGCGCTGAAAGCCGGCAAGCCTCCTCTTGCTGGCGGACAGCCAGAACGACTCCTCTTGATTCAGGACCGCACGCCATCGCCGCGAAAGATCGGCACCTGCGGGGCGGCGTCCAGCGGCAGCTTGCCGGTCAGGCGCGGGTCGTCCTCGATCTCGATCCGCTGGCGCGTCGGCACGAAACCGCTGCGGCGGTAGAAGGGCAGGGCGGTGGGCGCGTCGAGCGTGCAGGTGTGGACGTGAAAGCGGGCAATGGGCCGCGCCCAGGCGAGGCGAATCGCGGCGTTCATCATGAACCGCCCGGCGCCGGCGCCGACCAGCTGGCGGGTGACGCCGAAGAAGGCCAGCTCGCACGCTCCCGGCGCGCGGAAATCCAGCTCCAGCAGGCCGACGGCAAGATTTCCGGCCATCAGCGCGTAAACCTCCACGTCGGGATCGTGCAGGATTGCGCGCAGCTCCTCCTCGGCCATGTTGAGACGCGAAAACCACAGCCAGTCATGGCCGCCGACGCGGGCGAAAAGATCACGGTACCAGTCGGTTCCGGGGCGCTCGACCCGGTCCAGCATGATGCCCTTGGGCTCGGGCACCGGGCGCGGGGCGGCGGGGGCGGTCATCTCCAGATAGGTGACCACCGAGGCGACCTTGCCGGGCGGCACGTCGTGATAGCCGTCGCGCAGCGTCACAGCAGCCCCTCGTCGCGCAAGAGCTCGAGCATGTTGGTCTCGGGACGCGGGCCGATATGGCCGATCACTTCCGCCGCGCAGGCATTGCCGATCCGCGCGCAGGTTTCCAGGTCGCGCCCGGTGGCCAGCCCGAACAGGAAGCCGGCGGCGAACTGGTCGCCGGCGCCGGTGGCGTCGACCGGGGTGATCTTCTTCACTGGGATGTCGATGCGCGAGGTGCCCTCCATCACCGTCACCCCGTCGCCCGAGCGGGTGCAGACCACCAGCGGGCAGAGCGCGGCGGTCATCATCAGCGCGTCGCCCAGGTGGTCGGTCTCGAACAGCGACTGGATCTCGGCCTCGTTGCCGATCACGAAATCCAGGTCGTGCTGGATCAGCGACAGGAAATCGCCGCGGTGCCGGTCGACGCAGAACGGATCGGAGATGGCGATGCCGGTCAACCCGCCGCCCCGGCGGGTGGCGCGGGCGGCCTCGCGGAAGGCGGTCTTGCCGGCCTCGTGATCGAACAGATACCCTTCGAGGAACATGATCCTCGCGTTGCCGGACACCTCCTCGGGCACGTCCGCCGAGGTCAGCCCGGTGGAGATGCCGAGATAGGTGTTCATCGACCGCTCGCCATCGGGCGAGACGAAGATCATCGAGCGCGAGGTGGGCAGGTCGCCATCCGGCACCGGCGGGTTGACGAAGTCGATGCCGGCCTCGTTCATCGCGTCGGCGTAGAAATGGCCCAGCCTGTCGTCGCGCACCCGGCCGATGAAGGCGGTGTCCAGCCCCAGCGCCCCGGCCCCGGCGATGGTGTTGGCGACCGAGCCGCCGGGGGTCTGGGTGCGCCCGTTCATGGCGCCGTAAAGCGTTTCGGCGCGCTCGCGTTCGATCAGCTGCATGATGCCCTTCTCGATGCCCATCTCGGCAAGGAAGCCGTCGTCGGCCTGGGAAATGACATCGACCACGGCATTGCCGATGCCGACGAGCTGATAGGTCTTCATGGGGTCTTGTCCTCGTAGGGGCACAGATCGCGGATCGGGCAGGCGGGGCATTT
>JAGRMU010000187.1:1138-3645 GCA_020441165.1 Sedimentitalea sp. | reverse complement strand
GGGGTCATGATCCGGGTCTCGACCGGCGCGTTCTGCCGGATGAAATCGTTCACTTCCTCGGCCACCGCGGCCAGTTCCTCGGGGGTCATCGCCTTGGAATGCGAGAAGTCGAAGCGCAGCCGGTCCTCGGCATTGAGCGAGCCGCGCTGCGAGACGTGATCCCCGAGCGCCCGTCGCAGCGCCTCGTGCAGCAGATGGGTGGCCGAATGGTTGGCGCGGATGCGCGTCCGGCGCCGGTGATCGACCTCGAGCTGCGCCGCCTCCCCGGTCGCGATGCGGCCCCTGGTGACCTCGGCGAGATGGATGAACACCCCGGCCGTCTTGCGGGTGTCGGTCACCCGCGCCTCGCCGCTCTCGGTGCGGATCACGCCGCTGTCGCCCACCTGGCCGCCGGATTCGGCATAGAACGGGCTCTGGTTCAGGGCGATCTGCACCGCCTCGCCCTCGCCCGCCGACGTTACGGTCTTGCCGTCCTGAACCAGCGCAACGATCTGCCCCTCGGCGGTCTCGGTGTCGTAGCCGAGGAAATCGGTGGCGCCGTGCGTCTCGGCCACGTCGAACCAGACCGTGGCATCCGCCGCCTCGCCGCTGCCCGCCCAGGCCGCCCGCGCCTTGGCCTTCTGCTCGGCCATCGCCGCGTCGAAGCCGGCGGTATCGACCGCGCGGCCCTTCTCGCGCAAGGCGTCCTGGGTCAGATCGAGCGGAAACCCGTAGGTGTCGTAGAGCTTGAACGCCGCCGCCCCGGGCAGGGCCGCCGCCTCGGGCAACTGCGCCAGCTCGTCGTCGAGCAGCCGCAACCCGCGCTCCAGCGTCTGCTTGAACCGCGTTTCCTCGAGCTTGAGGGTCTCCTCGATCAGCGCCTGTGCACGCCCGAGCTCGGGATAGGCAGCGCCCATCTGGCGCACCAGCGCGGGCACCAGACGGTGCATCAGCGGGTCTTTCGCCCCCAGCAGATGCGCGTGCCGCATCGCCCGCCGCATGATCCGGCGCAGCACATAGCCGCGCCCGTCATTGGCCGGCATGACCCCGTCCGCCATCAGGAACGAGGTCGAGCGCAGATGATCGGCGATCACCCGGTGATGGGTGCGGCCCGGCCCGTCCGGATCGGTGCTGGTGGCATGGGCGCTGGCCTCGATCAGGCTGCGCATCAGGTCGGTGGCATAGTTGTCGTTGGTGCCCTGGAGCAGCGCCGCGACCCGCTCGATCCCCATGCCGGTGTCGATCGACTGGTTCGGCAATTCGCGGCGGCTGCCATCCTCGAACTGCTCGTATTGCATGAAGACGAGGTTCCAGATCTCGACGAAGCGATCGCCGTCCTCCTCGGGACTGCCCGGCGGGCCGCCCCAGATATGCTCGCCGTGATCGAAGAAGATCTCGGTGCACGGACCGCAGGGTCCGGTCGGACCCATCTGCCAGAAATTGTCGTTGGTGGGGATGCGGATGATCCGGTCGTCGGAGAACCCGGCCACCTTCTTCCAGATCGCCGCCGCCTCGTCATCGGTGTGATAGACGGTGACCAGGAGCCGGTCCTTCGGGATGCCCAGTTCGCGGGTGATCAGCTCCCAGGCGAAGGGGATCGCCTGGTCCTTGAAATAATCGCCGAAGCTGAAATTCCCCAGCATTTCGAAGAAGGTATGGTGCCGGTTGGTATAGCCGACATTGTCCAGATCGTTGTGCTTGCCGCCGGCGCGCACGCATTTCTGGGCGGTGGTCGCACGGGTATAATCGCGATGCTCGACGCCGGTGAACAGGTTCTTGAACTGCACCATCCCGGAATTGGCGAACATCAGCGTCGGGTCGTTGCGCGGGACCAGCGGGCTGCTCTCAACCACCCGGTGGCCGTTCTTCTCGAAATAGTCGAGAAAGGTCGAGCGGATATCGTTCAGCGTGGGCATGGGGCGAACCTTCGCGCGGGTTGCAGTCTCGGGATGTCCATTAGCGCCACGGCACCGGACTGTCCACAGGTCCGCGCTGCCCCCCTCAGCGCAAGCGGGCGCGCAAACGCGCGCCCGTGTCAGGTCGTCGGGATCGAGCCCGCGCCGCCTGACGCACCGGGGCGCCTGCAGTCACGCCTCGAGAATGTCGTCCTCGCGGCTGTCGCCGTCATCGGGCATGTTGAACTCGAGGCCATGGGCGGCGCGGATCTTGTCCTCGATCTCCAGCGCGATGCGCGGATTGTCCCGCAGGAACTGCTTGGCGTTCTCGCGCCCCTGCCCGATCCGCTCGTCGCCATAGCTCATCCAGGAGCCGGACTTGGCCACCACCCCGGCCTTGACCCCGAGATCGAGCAGCTCGCCGGTCTTCGAGATGCCCTCGCCATACATGATGTCGAACTCGACCTGCTTGAAGGGCGGCGCGACCTTGTTCTTGACCACCTTGACCCGGGTGGCGTTGCCGACCACCTCGTCGCGGTCCTTGACCGCGCCGATGCGGCGGATGTCGAGCCGCACCGACGAGTAGAACTTGAGCGCGTTGCCGCCCGTCGTGGTCTCGGGCGAGCCGAACAT
>JAGRMU010000187.1:0-1100 GCA_020441165.1 Sedimentitalea sp. | reverse complement strand
GTTGATGAAGATCACCATGCACTTGCTGCGGCTGATCGAGCCGGTGAGCTTGCGCATCGCCTGGCTCATCAGGCGGGCCTGCACGCCGACGCTGCTGTCGCCCATGTCACCCTCGAGCTCGGATTTCGGGGTCAGCGCGGCGACCGAATCGACCACCACCATGTTCACCGCCCCGGACCGGACCAGCGTATCGGTGATCTCGAGCGCCTGCTCGCCGGTATCGGGCTGCGAGATCAGCAGCTCGTCGAGATCGACGCCGAGCTTCTGGGCATAGAGCGGATCGAGCGCGTGTTCGGCATCGACGAAGGCGCAGACCCCGCCGCGCTTCTGCTGCTCGGCGATGCAATGCAGCGTCAGGGTGGTCTTGCCCGAGCTTTCGGGCCCGTAGATCTCGACGATCCGGCCCATCGGCAGGCCGCCGATCCCCAGCGCGATGTCCAGACCCAGCGAGCCGGTCGAGCTGGCTTCGATCTCCTGGATGGCGTTCTCGTCGCCCATCTTCATGATCGATCCCTTGCCGAACTGGCGCTCGATCTGCGCGAGGGCGCTTTCCAGCGCCTTCTGCTTGTCCGGGTTCATCTTGCTCTTCATGTCGAGAAGTTCCGCCATTGTCCTGTTCGCTTTCCTTAGTGACACACCCGTCTTCGGGCCACAATCGCTGCTTTTGTTCGCCTCTTGTTCCTTATGGGATCAAAAAGGGAACATTTCAATTGAAATTTTCCGCTCCGTCACTGTTTCCCAGATCGGTTAAGGAGTAGTTTACGAAGACCCTGTGCGATCGAGGAAAGCGAGGAGCGCCGCCGGATGCTGGTATTCTTCAAGGAGCGTCTGGTGTTCCTGTCGGTTCCCAAGACCGGATCGAGCGCCTATCACAGCGCGCTTGCGGCGCGGGCGGACATGGTGGTGGCCGGCCCGCCGGAGCTGAAACATGCGCCCCTATATCGCTACAACCGGTTCTTCAGGCCGATGTTCGAAAAGGTGTGCGATGCCCGGATGGACACCCTGGCGGTGATGCGCGAGCCGGTGAGCTGGCTCGGCAGCTGGTATCGCTATCGCCAGCGCGACTTCCTGGACGGCAAGCCGGTTTCGACCCGCGGCAT
>JAGRMU010000020.1:448-5499 GCA_020441165.1 Sedimentitalea sp. | reverse complement strand
CGCTGCTTGAAGGTGTTGAGAGGGGCGGGCATCTGGCGTTTCCTTTCAGGCGAAATGGATCCGGACCGATCCGAACGGGCCGAAATCGGCCTCGATCCGCGATCCGGGCGGGGCTTCGATGGGCCGGGTGAACGAGCCCGAGAGCACGATATCCCCCGCCGCGATGCTCTGGCCATAGGCGGCCAGGCGCCGCGCCAGCCAGAGCACCGAGGTGACCGGGTCGTTCAGCACCCCGGCGCCGAGCCCGGTCTCCTCGACCGTGCCGTTGCGGCTGACGATGGCGCCGGTCCAGCGCAGGTCCCGGGCCGTGACCGGATGGCGCTCGGCGCCCAGCACCAGGCCGGCATTGGCGGCGTTGTCGCTGATCGTGTCGGTGACGATCCGCGCCTGCCCGGTCGCGGGATCGGCGCGCAGGATGCGGGTGTCGAGGATCTCGAGCGCCGGGGCGACATGGGCGGTGGCGGCGATCACGTCCGCGCGGGTGCACTCCGCCCCGGCGAGGGGCGCGGCCATCAGAAAGGCGATCTCGGCCTCGATCCGCGGCTGGATGAACCGCCCCGCCGGCACCGTGGCGCCGGTTTCGAACATCATGTCGTCGAGCAGCACGCCGCTGTCGGGCGTGTCGATCTTCAGCGCATCCTGCATGGCGCGGCTGGTCAGGCCGATCTTCCAGCCGATGCGGTGCCGCCCCTCCGCCAGCTTGTGCGCCACCAGGGCGGATTGCACCGCGTAGGCGTCATCGAGGGTCATGCCCGGATAGGCGAGCGACAGAAGGCCGATCTGCTTGCGGTCGCGTTCGGCCTCGTGAAGTGCGGTCGCCGCGGCCTCGATCTGGTCCGGCGTCATCGCTCGTCCTCGACGATGTTGCGCAGGATGCCGATGCCCTCGGCCTCGACCTCGACCACGTCGCCGGGCCTGAGGTACTGCGGCGGGTCGAGCCGCGCGCCGGCGCCGGTGGGGGTGCCGGTGACGATGATGTCGCCCGGCACCAGCGTGGTGAAGGTCGAGATATAGGCGATCTGCCGGCGGACCGGGAACAGCATCCGCCCGGTGCGGTCGTCCTGCCGGATCTCGCCGTTGACGCGGGTGGTCAGGCGCACGTCGTCCAGCTGCGCCGGGGCGGTGAAGGGCACCAGCCACGGCCCCATCGCGCCCGAGCGGTCCCAGTTCTTGCCCTGGGTGACGTTGAACTTGGCGTGGCGCACCCAGTCGCGCAGCGTGCCCTCGTTGCAAAGGGTGAGCGCGGCGATGTGGTCATAAGCGCGGTCCTCGGGAATGCGTCGCCCGCCCGTGCCGATGACCACGGCGATCTCGCCCTCGTAGTCGAGAAGCGCGCTTTCGGGGGGGCGGATCAGCGGCTGGTCGTGGCCGGTGAAGCTGCGCGCGAAACGCGGGAAGAGCGACATGTTGGGCGGCGCCTCCTGCCCGTCGCGGTATTCGGCGTTGCGGTCGGGGAAGTTGACCCCGACGCAGATGATCTTTTCGGGGCACGGGATCGGGATGTTCCAGGTGAAGCTGCCCGCCGGATGGGTGACGACGCGCCCCCTCGCGGCGCGCGCCAGCGCGTGCAGCCCGTCCGCGGCGATCGCCTCGCGCAGGCTCGGCCAGTGCGGAAAGTCGGGCGAGAGGTCGATCATCCCCTCATCCGTGGCCACGCCCCAGAGCGCCGCGCCCCCGGCGGTGCAACTGGCGAAGCGGGTCATCGCGGCAGCCCCGCCGCGATCTCGGTGATCACGTCATAGACCATGGCCACGTCCGCCTCGGTGGTCTCGAACTGGCCGGCCTGGAACCGGATCACCAGCGCGCCGTCCACCCGGGTCTGGGTCAGGTAGATGCGCCCGTCGTCGTTGATCGCGTTGACCAGCTTGAGATTCAGCGCGTCTGCGTCGGCGCCGCCTTCGGGCAGATAGCGGAAGGTGAAGAGCGACCACATTGGCGGGGTAACGATCTCGAAACCCGGCGTTGCCGCCAGCCGGTCGTGCAGCGCGCGCGACCAGGCGATGTGGTTGCGGATGCGGCTTCGCAGCCCCTCCAGACCGTAGGCCCGGATCAGGAACCACAGTTTCAGCGCCCGGAACCTGCGGCCCAGCGGGATGGTCCATTCGGAATAGTTGACGATCCCGTCATGGCCGTGGGTCTTGAGGTATTCCGGCTGGATCGAGAGGGTGCGCACCAGGTCGTCCGGATCGCGCAGGAAATGGGCCGAGCAGTCGAACTGCGCGCCCAGCCACTTGTGCGGGTTGAAGACGATGGAATCGGCCCGGTCGATCCCCGGCCAGTGGTCGCGGAACTCGGGGCAGATCATCGCCGAGCCGGCCCAGGCGGCGTCGACATGGGTGTAGAGCCCGTGCCGCTCGGCCACGTCGAGGCAGGCGGCCACCGGGTCGGTGGCGCCGGTGCCGGTGCCCCCGACGCACAGGATCACCCCCGCCGGGGTCAGGCCGGCGGCGCTGTCGGCGTTGATCGCCGCCTCCAGCGCCGCCGGGTCCATGCCGCGCCAGTCGCCTGTGATGGGGACGCGCACCAGGTTGTCCTGGCCGATGCCCGAGACCCAGATCGCCCGGTCGATGGACGTATGCACCTCGGACGAGCAATAGACCCGGAGCGGGGTCTGCCCGGCCAGCCCGAGCGCATTGCCGGTCCAGCCGAGGGCCTTTTCGCGCATCACCAGCACCGCCGCCAGCGTCGCCGAGGAGGCGCTGTCCTGGATCACGCCCCGGAAGCCCTCGGCCAGGCCCAGCGACTGCCGCAGCCAGTCCATCATCCGGGTTTCCATCTCGGTGGCGGCGGGCGAGGTCTGCCAGAGCATGCATTGCGGGGCGATGGCGCTGACCAGGAACTCGGCCAGCACCGAGGGCGGCGCGGCGTTCGAATTGAAATAGGCGAAGAAGCGCGGGTGCTGCCAATGGGTGATGCCCGGCATCACGATCTTCTCGAAATCGCGGAACACCGTTTCCATGTCCTCGGGGGACTCGGGCGGGGCGACGGGCAGGGCGTTCAGGATGGCGCCGGGGGCGGTCTGCGCGCGCACCGGGCGGTCGCGGACGGTCAGGTGATAGTCCTGCGCCCAGTCGGCGACGCGGCGGCCCCAGGGGGCGAAATCGGTCCAGTCCATTGCCATCTCCTCAGGGTGCGATGATCGGCTGGGCGGTCAGCTGCGATGGCACCGGCGCGACGCCGGCGAAGGTGGAGCCTTCCTCGAACCAGCTGCGCGGCGCCGGCGCGCCCCAGAGGGTCTGGCGCTGCGGATCGGTCAGCGCCCACCGGATCGGCTCCAGGTCCGGATCGACGGTCTGGTAATCCGAGCAGTAGAACTCGATCCGGTGCCCGTCGGGGTCGCGCACATAGAGGAAGAAGGCGTTGGAAATGCCGTGCCGCCCCGGTCCGCGCTCGATATTGGCGACATAGCCGGTGGTCGACATCAGATCGAGCAGGTCGATGATGTTCAGCGGGCTCGGCACCCAGAAGGCGGTATGGTGCAGGCGCGGGCCGAGGCCGTTGGTGAAGGCCACGTCATGCACCCCGCCCTTGCGGTGCATCCAGGCCGCCCAGACCTTCCCGCTGCCCTCGTCCTCGGTATATTCGGTGACGCGAAAGCCGATCTCGTTCCAGAAGGCGACGCTGGCATCGACATCGGCCGAGAACATGTTGAAATGGTCGATCCGGAGCGGTTTGGCGCCGTGGTAGAGGCGATACTGCTGGTGGATCGTCGGCAGCCGGTCCATGCGGACGTAGAATTCCAGCGGAATGCCCCAGGGGTCGCGGGTGCGCAGGGTGCGCCCCTGGTGCGGGCGGGTGACCCACTCGGTCGGCAACCCGCGCGCCGCGAAGAACGCCTCGGCCTTGTCGAGATCGGGCTCGTCGTAAAGCTTGAAGCCGAGGACCGCGACCTCGGCGGTGTCGGACCGGGCCAGGGTGATGCAGTGATGGCCGCGTTCCTCCATCGCCCGAAGGGTGATGCGGTGCGGGTCCTCATGGGTGACCTGCAGGCCGAGCGTGTCGACGTAGAAGGCCCGCGAGGCAGCGAGGTCGGTCACCGCGTATTCGACATGGCTGAGCCGGACGATGTTGAACGGCGGGTAGAGGGTCGGGGCGGGAACGGGCATGGCCGGTATCTCCTGTGATCTGGTGCCGGAGCGAGGGGCCAGCCCCTCGCGCTCCCCGGAGTATTTGGCGCAAGAGGAAGATCAGGCGCCGAGGCGCGGGATCGGGTGCTGTCCGGTGGCGAGGCCGATATGTTTCTGCTCCATGTAGAAATCGAAGGACCAGTCGCCGCCGTCGCGGCCGATGCCGCTGGCCTTGACGCCGCCGAAGGGCGTCGGCAGGTGGCGCAGGTTTTCCGAGTTCACCCAGATCATGCCCGCCTCGAGCCGGTCGGTAAAGCGCAGCGCGCGGGTCAGATCGTTGGTCCAGACATAGGCGGTCAGCCCGTAGGGGGTATCGTTGGCGATGCGCAGCGCCTCGTCCTCGGTCTCGAAGGGGATCGCGGTCAGCACCGGGCCGAAGATCTCCTCCTGCGCGATGGTCATGTCGCTGCGCGCGCCGGTGAAGAGGGTGGGGGCGACGAACCAGCCTTTGTCGCCGATGCGGGTGCCGCCGGCGGCGATGGTGGCGCCCTCGCGGCGGGCGATGTCGAAATAGCCGGTGACCTTGTCGAAATGGGTCCTGTGGATCAGCGGGCCGACCTCGGTGCCCGGATCGAGCGGATGGCCGACGCGGATGCGGTTCACCCGCTCGGTCAGCCTGGCGAGGAACTCCTCGGCGATGCCCGATTGCACCAGCAGTCGCGAGGAGGAGGTGCAGCGCTCGCCGTTCAGCGAGTAGATCATGAAGATCGCCGCATCCAGCGCCCGGTCGAGATCGGCATCCGCGAAGACGATCACCGGGTTCTTGCCGCCCAGCTCGAAATGCACCCGTTTCAGCGTGTCGGCGCCCTGTTTCATGATCAGGCTGCCGGTGCGCGATTCGCCGACGAACGCGATGGCCTTGATGTCCGGATGCTCGGTCAGGCGCTTGCCGGCCTCCTCGCCATAGCCGTTGACCAGGTTCCA
>JAGRMU010000020.1:0-415 GCA_020441165.1 Sedimentitalea sp. | reverse complement strand
GCCTCGGCGATCTCGATCAGCAGGCTGGCGGTCAGGGGCGAGAATTCGGCGGGCTTGTGGACCACGGTGCAGCCGGCCGCCAGCGCCGGGGCGATCTTCCAGGTGCTCAGCATGAAGGGCGTGTTCCAGGGCGTGATCACCCCGACCGGGCCGATCGGAACGCGGGTGGTGACGTTCATCAGCGTCGGCGAGGGCAGCGACAGCCCGTCCCGGGCCGAGGGGGCGCGGTCGGCGAAGAAGCGGAAATTCGCCGCGCCGCGCAGCGCCGCCTTGGACATGAAGCGCAGCGCCTGTCCGGTATCCCAGCATTCGCAGAGCGCGATCTCCTCGGCCCGCGCCTCGATGCCGTCGGCGATGCGGTGCAGGATCCGCCGGCGCTCGGCCGCGTCCAGATCGCGCCAGGCCGGGAAGGCCG
>JAGRMU010000186.1 GCA_020441165.1 Sedimentitalea sp. | reverse complement strand
ATCAGCGTGTCGTAGTCGCCGCCATAGAGCCAGACCGCGTTGTTCAGGCGCGGCGCGCCCTGATCCCGGTCGCCGCCGCCATCCTCGCCATGGCAGGCCGCGCAGTTGTCGGCGAAGACCACCGAGCCGGCCTCGACCTGCGCCGCATCCTGCGGCGTGTCCCCGGAAAGCGTCATCACGTAGTTGACCACCTGGCTGATCTCCTCGGGCTCGAGGATCTCGCCGAAGGCCGGCATCTCGGAATAGCGCGCGTCGCTGTCCTCCTCGTTGCGGATGCCGTGGGCGATGGTGGCGTGGATCGCCTCGAGATCGCCGCCCCAGAGCCATTCGTCGTCCAGCAGGTTCGGATACCCGGCCCCCTGGACCCCGGCGGCGCCGGCGCCGTGGCACTGGGCGCACCAGGTGCGGAACACCGCCGCCCCGGCGGAAACCGCATAGGCGTTCAGCTCGGCATCGTCGGCGATCGAGGCCAGCTCGACCGAGGCCAGCTTGGCGTTGATCGCGGCATTGGCCTCCTCGACGGCGGCCAGATCGTTGAGCAGCTCGGCGCGCGACGACCAGCCAAGCAGACCGCCGGTCGCCCGGGTGATCATCGGCCAGGCCGGGAAGGCGATCGAATAGGCGATCGCCCAGAAGATCGTTACGTAGAAGGTCCAGAGCCACCAGCGCGGCAGCGGGTTGTTGAATTCCTCGATTCCGTCCCACTGATGACCGGTGGTTTCCGGATCGCCCTTCTGCTTGGGGGGGGTCTTGCTCATTTCCGCGCCTCCTTGGATGTGGCGGGTTTGTCTTCGTGGCGGAACGGGATGTTGGCCGTGTCCTCATAGGTCTTGCTGCTGCCCGGGCGGAACACCCAGACGATCACGCCGATGAAGAAGCCGAAGAGGGCCAGCAGCATCCAGCTGTCGGCGAACTGCCGCAGGAACGTGTATTGTTCCATTTTCTCCTCCTAGCGCTGCGGATCGGGGGTGAAGGTCGAGAAATCGACCAGCGTGCCCAGCATCTGCAGATAGGCGACCAGCGCATCGGTCTCGCTGATGCCCGGCTGCGCATCGAAATTGCGGACCTGCGCGCCCGGATAGCGCTCGAGCATCGCGTCATAGTCGCTGTCGGGATCGGCCTGGGCGGTGAAATCGGCCGCCGCGTTCTCGATCATCTCGTCTGTATAGGGCACGCCCACCATGCGATGGGTCTTCATCAGATCGGCTACATAGGTCGGCTCGATCAGCTTGTCCTCGAGGAACCCGTATTTGGGCATCACCGATTCCGGTACCACCGATTGCGGATCGCGCAGGTGCTGCACATGCCAGGCATCCGAATAGCGCCCCCCCACCCGGGCCAGATCCGGCCCGGTGCGCTTGGAGCCCCACTGGAACGGGTGATCGTATTGCGATTCGGCGGCGAGGCTGAAGTGGCCATAACGCTCGAACTCGTCGCGCATCGGGCGGATCATCTGGCTGTGGCAGACATAGCAGCCCTCGCGCACGTAGATGTCGCGCCCGGTCAGCTCCAGCGGCGAATAGGGCCGCATCCCCTCCACATCCTCGATGGTGTTCTCGATGTAGAACAGCGGCACGATCTGCACCAGCCCGCCGATGCTCACCACCAGGAAGCTGAAGATCAGCAGCAGCGTGGCATTGGTCTCGAGGATCTTGTGACGGTCGAGGAAGCCGCGCCGGGCGGGCCGTGCGCCCACCCCGGTCGCGGAGGCCGGCATCGGATTCTTGTCGTCGGTGCTCATTTTACGAGCCCTCCTTATTCAGCCGGGACAGCGATCGCGAGGCTGGCTTCCTTCGCCGGCGCGCGTTTCACGGTCATCCAGAGGTTGTAGCACATGATGATGGCACCGATCAGGAACAGGCCACCGCCCAGGGCGCGCACCACATACATCGGGAACTTGGCGGCGACGGTGTCGGAGAACGAGTTCACCAGGAAGCCGTTGGCATCCACCTCGCGCCACATCAGCCCTTCCATGATCCCGGTCACCCACATCGAGGCGGCGTAGAG
>JAGRMU010000185.1 GCA_020441165.1 Sedimentitalea sp. | reverse complement strand
TTGCCGGTCTTGTGGGCGACAGTGCCGACCCTGGGCCGCATCTCGTGGATCCCCACGCGGATCCCGGCCTGTGCGGCCTGCCAGGCGGCCTCGGATCCGGCCATGCCGCCGCCGACGATGTGAAGCGTCTCGCTCATGGTCCGTCATCTAGGGCAGCGGCGGGGGCGGCGCAACGCCGATCACGGGCAAAGGAGCGCGCCGGCCGCGCTGCCTGACGGGGAGAGAACCCGGCCCGGAGGGACGCGCGACCGGCGACGATCCGGCAAGACCCGTGATCCGCACCATGGCCCCATGCTTGCCGCAGGGCCGCGAGGATGGAAAGCCCGAAAGGCGGAAACAATCGACCCCGGTTTGCGAAACCGGCCGGCTATTGCTGCCAGTCGGGGGGGCGCTTCTCGATGAAGGCGGCGATCCCCTCGGCGGTGTCGCGCCAAAGCATGTTCTGCACCATCACCTCGCCGGCATAGGCATAGGCGCGGTCGGTGGGCATGGCGATCTGCTCGTAAAAGGCCTGCTTGCCGATCCGAACCGCGGCGCCCAGCTTGGCCGCGAGGGTCTCGGCCAGATCGCGTGTCGCCTGCGCCAGATCGTCATGGGGCACCGCCCGGTTGATGAGGCCGCAGGCCTGGGCCTCGCCGGCGTCGATGAAGGCGCCGGTGGTCAGCATCTCGAACGCCTTCTTGCGCGGAACGTTGCGCGACAGGGCCACCATAGGGGTCGAGCAGAAGAGGCCGATATTCACGCCGTTGACCCCGAATCGCGTCCCCTCGGCCGCCACCGCCAGATCGCAGCTGGCGACCAGCTGGCAGCCCGCGGCGGTGGCGATGCCGTGCACCTGCGCGATCACCGGCTGCGGCAGGGCCTGGATCGACAGCATCACCGCCGCGCAGCGGTCGAAGAGATCCTTGAAATAGGCCTTGCCGCCATCCTCGGCCTGGCGCCCGGCGGTCATCTGCTTCAGGTCGTGCCCGGCGCAGAAGGCCTTGCCGGCGCCCGACAGGATCACCGCGCGGATCGCACTGTCGTCCTTGAGCGCGTCGAACTCTGCCTGCAGCGCCGCCAGCATCTCGTCGGAGAGCGCGTTCAGCCGCTCGGGCGCGTTCATCCGCAGATGCGCCACCGCGCCGCTGTCGTCACGTTCCAGAATTGCCATCTTGTCCTCTCCTCGCTTTGTCGCAAGGTTAGCCGCCAAACCAGCCGGAGGAAAGAATGCAGAGCAAGTTCACGGTCGCCGAGATGATGGCGTATCTGCAGGAGGTGTTCCCGCAGGTGCGCGACGATTTCGCCATCGACCATCTCGACGGCGAGAGCGTCACCATGCGCCTGCTGACCGGCGAGCGCCATCTGCGGCCGGGCGGCACCGTGTCTGGCCCGGCGATGTTCTCGCTGGCCGATGTCACCGCCTACGTGGCGACCATGGCGCCGATCGGGCGCGAGGCGCTGGCGGTCACCACGAACTGCTCGATGGATTTCATGCGCAAGCCCGAGGCCGGGCGGCAGCTGATCGCGAAAGGACAGCTGCTCAAGCTGGGCCGGGCGCTGTCGGTGACCGACATCCTGATCTATTCGGACGGGTCGGACAAGCCGGTGGCGCGGGCGACGATGACCTATTCGATCCCGCCGAAAGCTGGGGTAAAATAATACCTATTTCACAAGGCACTGTTTTTCAATAGCTTTGGGCGCCATTCTCGACTTGACTGCGCCGGCTTCCGGCTCTAGACCGCGTCCATCGAATTCGGGCGGGTGCGCGTTTGCGCCCGCCTTCCACGTCAAGCGGGGATCGCCCTCATGAAAACCTTTTCTGCCACTCCAGCAGATATCGACAAGAAATGGATCCTGATCGACGCCGAGGGCGTGGTTCTGGGCCGTCTCGCCTCGATCGTCGCCGCGCGCCTGCGCGGCAAGCACAAGCCGAGCTTCACGCCGCACATGGACATGGGCGACAACGTCATCGTCGTCAACGCCGAGAAGGTCCAGATCACCGGCAAGAAGCGGGAAGAGCCGTTCTACTGGCACACCGGCCATCCCGGCGGGATCAAGTCGCGTACCAAGCAGCAGATCCTCGAGGGCGCGCATCCCGAGCGCGTCGTCGTGCAGGCGGTCAAGCGGATGCTGCCCGGCAACCGCCTGAGCCGCAGCGTGATGACCAATCTGCGCGTCTATGCCGGCGCCGAGCACCCTCACGAGGCGCAGAGCCCCGAAGTTCTGGACGTCAAGTCCATGAACAAGAAAAATACCCGGAGCTGATGAGCCATGGCTGAACAAATCAACACCCTCGAAGAGCTGAACCAGGTCGCCGGGATCGCGACTGCGCCCGAGGCCGAGGAGGCCCCGCGCGAGCCGCAGCGCGACGCCCTTGGCCGCTCCTATGCCACCGGCAAGCGCAAGGACGCGGTGGCCCGCGTCTGGATCAAGCCGGGCTCGGGCAAGGTCACCGTCAACGGCAAGCCGCAGAACGAGTATTTCGCGCGCCCGGTGCTGCAGATGATCCTGGCCCAGCCCTTCGGGATCACCGGCACCGATGGCCAGTTCGACGTGGTCGCCACCGTCAAGGGCGGCGGTCTCAGCGGCCAGGCCGGGGCGGTCAAGCACGGCGTCTCGAAGGCGCTGCAGCTCTACGATCCGTCGCTGCGCGGCGCGCTCAAGGCCGCCGGCTTCCTGACCCGCGNNACAGCCGCGTGGTCGAGCGCAAGAAATACGGCAAGGCCAAGGCCCGCAAGAGCTTCCAGTTCTCCAAGCGCTGAGCCGTTTTCCAAACCGCAATCGGAACCGGGCAGGGCAACCTGTCCGGTTTTTTCGTCTCGCTCAAAGGCTCTCAGATGTCCGGCGCGATCAGCCCGAGGCCGCGCAGGTAGATGCCGATGCCGGTCTCCAGCAGGGCGTCGGGCGGAAAGGGCGAGCGGGTGCCGGGGGTGGCGCGGGCGTAAAGCTCGACGACGCCGTGACTCATCGCCCAGATATGGGCGCTGACCATCGAGGCGGGCGGGCGCTTCTCGGGCGGGATGTGCTTCGACAGATCCGTCGCGGCGCGCTCCAGCACCTCGCGTGCCCGGGCGGCGGCCAGCGCCAGCTCGGGGGTCCGGTTCACCGAGATGCCGCTTTCGAACATCGCGATGTAGTGACCCGGATGCTTGCGCGCGAAGGCCAGATACGCCCGCCCCGTCGCCTCGAACGCCGCCAGCGCCGAGGGCTGGCCGGTGTCATAGGCGTATTGCATCAGGTCCGCGAACATCTCGAACCCCTGGCGCGCGGCCTCGGCGATCAGATCGTCCCGCCCCTCGAAATGGCGGTAGACGGCGGCCGGGGTGACCCCGGCCTGCTTGGCCGCCTCGGACAGGGTAAAACCGGTCGGGCCCTTGTCCTCGATCAGATCCAGTGCCGCGTCGATCAGTGCTTGCCGAAGGTTTCCGTGGTGATAGCCACGTTTAGCCATCCCAGCTCTCCGGCCCGTTGCAGATCTCGCTGTCGATCCGTCCGATGGCCTTGACGTTCTTGCGTTGGTAATCGAGCCCGTGCAGGACGCTGCGGATCGCGTTCAGCCGGGCGCGGCGCTTGTCGTCCGAGCGGATGATCGTCCAGGGCGCGGCGGTCGAATGGCTGCGGTGCAGGGTCTCGCGAATCGCGACCGAGTACTCGTCCCATTTGCGCAGCCCCTCGACGTCGATCCGGCTGAGCTTCCATTGCTTCAGCGGATCGCGTTCGCGCGCCAGCATGCGCTCCAGCTGTTCCGCCCGCCCGACGGTCAGCCAGAACTTGACCAGGTGGATCCCGTCGTTGACGAAGGCGTCCTCGAAGGGCCGGACCTGCCGGAAGAACCGCTCGCGCTCCTCGTCGGTGCAAAAGCCGAAGACCTTCTCGACGACGCCGCGATTGTACCAGCTGCGGTCGAAGAACACGATCTCGCCGCCCGAGGGCAGATGATCGATGTAGCGCTGGAAATACCATTGCGACGCTTCGCTGTCGGTCGGGGAGGGCAAGGCGACCACCCTTGCGACGCGCGGGTTGAGATGCTCGCGAAAACGCTTGATGGTGCCGCCCTTGCCGGCCGCGTCGCGCCCCTCGAAGACGATGACGACGCGCGCCCCGGTGTCCCGCACCCAGGCCTGCATCTTCACCAGCTCGATCTGCAGCGCCTCGAGGTCTTTCTTGTAGGCCTTCTTGCCCAGGCGCTCGCGGTGGGGATAGTCCGGGTTCAGGATGTCGTCCTTGTCGCCGCGCTTGATCGCCTCCCGAATCTCCTCGGGGACGTCGTTTTCGAAGAAGGCGCTGATCGCGCCGTCGAAGGGCAGGTCCATCGCCAGATCCTTTGCGATTGTTCGCCCGCAATATGGAATGCGAACCGGATTAACGCAAACCCGCTCGCGCTGCCGCCCGGTCGATTGCGGCGACGACCGCGTCTTCGGCCACATGGTGCGGCATGTGCCCGATCCCGGGCAGGCGGGTCAGCGTCGCGCCGGGAATCCGGTCAACCAGTATCTCGGAGTGGATCGACAGCCCGACCGTGGTGTCGGCACTGCCATGCACCAGCTCGGTGGGAACCGTGATCCGCGCATAGTAGGGCTGCAACGCGATGATCTCGTCCAGCAGGCTGGCCCGCTGATCGGCATTGGCCCGCAGCGAGACCCGGCGCAGGGTCAGGCCGGTGCCGACATGGGCGGCATAGCCTTCGGGCACGGGCTGCGGGGCGAAGATGCTCTCGACCGCCTCATCGACCCGGCTGTCGGGCACGAAGGCGGTGATCAGCGGCACCGCCAAGGCGCTGCCCAGCCAGGAGGAGGTGACCCGGTAGAGCGGATCGAGCGGCGCGGTCCAGGGCATCGAGGGCGACGACACCGCGACCAGCGCCGACAGGTCCTCGGGGTAGTATGCCGCCCAGGCCAGCGCCACCGCGCCGCCATAGCTGTGTCCGAGCACGATGGGCCGCTCGGCGCCCAGCTGGCGGGTGGTTTTCATCAGGAGTTCGGCCTGCTGCGCGATGCTGGCGCCTCTCCGGTTGATCCGGTCGGTATAGCCGAGGCCGGGCCGGTCGATGGCGATCACCCGGTAGCGCTCGGCCAGGCGCGGGGCGAGCGAGAAGGTCATGTCGCGCAGATTGCCACTGGCGCCGTGGATCAGCACCAGATCGGGACCGCGGCCCATCACCAGCGCATGGACCCGGTGCCCGCCGATGTCGAGGATCTGGCCCTGCGGCGGGTGCGAGGCCTCGGCCCTGGCCTCGTGCCGCGCCGCCAGCCAGGCCACCGCCAGCGCCAGGGCGGCGAGCGAAAGCCCGACGGCGATGAGCAGCTTACCGGCCAATGCGGTTCAGATCGAAGGGGGTGGTCTGGTAGATCTCGTTGANNCGTTGATCCAGTTGCCATAGAGCAGGTGCGCGTGCGAGCGCCAGCGGTTCTGGGGCGGGCGGGCAGGATCGTCGCCGGGGTAATAGTTGCGCGGCACGTTGATCGGGTTGCCTTCGGCAACGTCGCGATCGTATTCCTGTTTCAGCGTGTCGCTGTCATATTCGAAATGGTTGAAGATGTAGAGCGCCCGGTGCGCCTTGTCCTCGACCAGGCAGGGACCGACCTCGTCGCTGCCCAGCAGCGTGGTCAGCCCGTCCGCCGCGTCGATCTCGTCCTGGCGCATCTCGGTCCAGCGCGACACCGGGATCACGCAAAGATCCGAGAAGCCGCGCAGATAGGGCGAGGCGGGCGCCAGGTTGCGATGGCCGAAGCAGCCGAAGGCCTTGTGGTCCAGCAGGTGCTTCTTCACCCCGTGGAAATGGTTGATCATCGCCATCCCGCCCCAGCAGACGCCGAAGGTCGAATGCACGTGGCTCTGGGTCCAGTCGAACACCTCGCAGAGCTCGTCCCAATAGGTCACCTGCGCGAAAGCCAGATGCTCGATGGGGGCCCCGGTGATGATCAGCCCGTCGAACCGGTCGTCCTTCACCTCCAGGAAGGGGCGATAGAAGCTCTCCATGTGCTCGGGCGCGGTGTTGCGGGCCTCGTGCTCGGTCATCCGGATCAGGCTCAGCTCGATCTGCAGCGGCGTCGCCCCGATCAGCCGGGCGAACTGGGTCTCGGTCTGGATCTTCTTGGGCATCAGGTTAAGCAGCCCGATGCGCAGCGGGCGGATGTCCTGGCGGGCGGCCTGATCCTCGGACATGACCATCACCCCCTCGCGGGTGAGGACGTCATAGGCGGGCAGGTCGGCGGGGATCTTGATGGGCATCGGGGGCCTTCACGGTCAGGGAATCGGCTCTGTCACGGGCTTTGGCGCGTCTCGATGGCGTCGGCGATCAGCGTCTCGAAGCCGGCCGCATCGGTCACCTCGGCGACGGCATCGGCGGTCACCGTCACCCCCCAGCGAGCCATCGCCTCGTAGCGCGGCTGCCGGTGCGCCAGCGCGCGGGCATAGGTCCAGCGGATGAAGGCGTCGGGATCGACCTCGGCCTCGGCGCAATCGTTTTCCGCGAGATAGGCTTCCCAGGCCTGGGTGAGGAATTCCGGCTGGTAGGACATCGGCTTGGGCGCCTTGTCGAACCGGCGGACCAGGTCCGCGGTATGGGCGGCATCGCCCTTGATCCAGACCAGCAGCGTGTGGCTCGAAAGGTCGCGCAGGATCGGATCGCCGGGATCTTCGGGAGTGACCCATTCGCAGATCGACCCCCCGGTGTCGCAGATGAAATTGGGATAGCCATAGAGCCGCTGCGCCCGGTCGATGAAATAGCCGGTGTCGAGCAGCGCGTGGATCTCGGCGGTGCGGAACTGGTCCTGACGCCGCCGGTAGTCCTGCATCGGCAGACCGCCGCGCGCCGGATCGCCCGGTTTGCCGAGATAAGCGGCGACCGGGGTGAGGTTCTGAAACGTCAGGTTAGAGCCGATATAGATCGAATCGGTCAGCAGCAGCTCGCGCAGGAACGGCACCTTCATCGCCTCGGCCTTGGCGTTGTCGGCGATGTATTCGCCCATGTAGCGGGTGCCGATCCGGTAATCGATGCTGTAGTGGAACCAGCCGCCCGAATCGCGCAGCATCTGGCTGACATGGGTCTTGCCGAGGCCGGACATGCCGAAGACCAGCACCCGTTTCTGCGGCGCCGCGCGCCACGCCTCGGCGGTTTCATAGAGCATCGCTGCAACCCCTTGTTCGCCCTTGCTTAGCAGAGGGGCGGGCAGGGTCAATCGCGCGGCGGGCGCGGGCGCCGGTTGAGGATCAAAAGCCCGAGCGCCAGCAGCGCGAAGCCCAGGTAGGCGCTGGGATGCAGCGCCTCGTCCCGGACCCAGGCGCCGAGCAGGATCGCCACCGGCGGGATCAGCAGCGTGACAAGCATCAGGTTGCCGCTGCCGGCCATGGCCAGCACCCGGTAGTAGAGCAGGTAGGCGCCCGCGGTGGCGACGAGCGCGTAATAGCCGATGGCGGCCCAGGTCACCGGCGCGAGATCGAAGCGCACCGGTCCGTCGATCCAGAGCGCGGCGGGCAGCAGGATCAGGGTCGAGCCGGTGAGCATCCCGGCCGCCGCCAGTTGCGGCGGCAGATCCCCCAGATGCCGGCGCGCCCAGGCGCTGGCCAGGGCATAGCAGAAGGCGCCGGCCAGCACCGCCAGCTGCGCGGCGCTGCGCAGATCGAACCCGGCGAAGGCGTCGAGCCCGATGGCGGTGGCGACGCCCAGAAAACCCAGGCCGACGCCGATCGCCTTGCGCGGGGTCAGCCGCTCGTCGGCGAAGACGATGGCGGCGACGATGACGCCGAAGATCGCGGTCGCCGCGTTCAGGATCGAGGTCAGCCCGGTCTCGATATGCAGCTGTCCCCAGGCCATCAGCCCGAAGGGCAGCACGTTGTTGAGCAGGCCCATGACCAGGAAGGCGCCCCAGACGCGCGGCCTCCGCGGCAGCGGCAGGCGCATCGCCAGCACCACCGCCCAGAGGACCAGCATCGCCCAGAGCGTGCGGTGCAGCACGGCGGTGACCACCGGCACCTCGTCCAGCGCCACCCGGATCGCCAGGAACGAGCCACCCCAGATCAGCCCGAGCAGCATCAGCTCGGTCCAGGCGCGGGGAGAGAGGGTTTTCTGCGGGCTCATGGCGGCCAAGGAAACCGATCGGGCCCGCTCATGCGACCCGATTCTTGCGGTTTTCGACCGTGATGTTCAGATAGTTGGCGGCGAAGATCACTGCGGCGCCGACAAAGACCCACAGGTCCAGCGGCTCGCCATAAAGCAGCATGCCGACCACCGCGATGGTCGGAAGGCGCACGAAATCGAAGGGCATCACCACGGTGGCCGGCGCGATGGCCAGCGCGTTGGTGATGCAAAAATGCGCCAGCAGCCCGCCGAGGCCGATGACGACTAGCCAGGGCGCGGTCTGCCCGTCGGGCAGGGCGATGTCGCCGTCGATCCCGGCGGCGATCAGCCCGAAACCCAGCTGCATCGCGGTCAGCCAGAACAGGATGCACCCCACCGTCTCAGTCCGGGTCAGCCGCTTGGTGAACATGTTGGTCAGCGCGAAGAACACCGCGGCGCTGGCGGCGGCCAGGATGCCGATGCTGACCGTGTCAGCACTGGGGCGCGCGACGATCAGGATGCCGGCAAAGCCGAGCAGCGCCGCCAGGACCCGCACCGGGGTCAGCCGCTCGCCCAGGATCAGCGGCGAGAGCACGATCACCCAGAGCGGCGAGGTGAACTCGAGCGCGAAGACCTGCGCCAGCGGGATCGCGGTGACCGCAAAGAACCAAAGATTCTGGCCGGTGAAATGCACCAGGTTGCGCAGGAATTGCAGGTTCAGACGGCGCCGCGTGACCTGGTGCAGCTTGCCCGTCGCGACCAGGACCAGGACCACGATGACGATGCCGATCAGGCTTCGATACATCATGATTTCAAAGGTATCGAGCGCAAAGCTCACCTCGCGCCCGGCCACCGCCATGGACGAGAACGACACGATGGCGCCGGTCATCCAGAGCGCGGCGCGCAAGGTCGCGGAAGGGGCGGTCGAGGGGTCTTGCATGGTTGGGGGCGCTCTTGACACATCTCTGCCTGATACTGTTTGTAGGCCGAGGTTCCAAGCGTCAGTCAGGACAGTGGATGGATTTGGTCGGTCGCTTGCGACGCCGCGGGCGCAAGATCCTGGGCAATCGCCGCGTCGCCCGCACCCTGGACGCGCTGCGTGGAAACCGCTGCCCGACCGGACAGGTGCGCGCGCTGTTCGCCCGGTTCCAACCCTTCGACACCGGAGTTCCGCTGATCCGCGTCGGCGGCGACCATGACGGCGGATATTTGCTGCCCGACGATCTGGACGGTATCGCCGCCGGATTCTCGCCCGGCGTCGACGTCATGGTGACCTTCGATTCCGAGATGGCGGCGCGCGGCATCCCGATGTTCCTGGCGGATGCCAGCGTGAGCGGGATTGCGGTTCCGCATCCCTTGCTGACGTTCGAGCGGCTCTACGTGGGGGCGCAGACCCGGGGCGACACGATCTCGATGCAGGACTGGATCGCCCGCCATGCGCCGACGGAGGGCGATCTGCTGTTGCAGATGGATATCGAGGGGGCCGAGTACGACACCCTCCTGGCGATGCGCGATGCCGATCTGGCCCGGTTCCGCGTCGTGGCGTTGGAGCTGCACGGGCTGGACGACGCCTTCACGGTGGAGGGGCACGCCCGGATCGGCGCGCTGATGGACAAGCTGCTGGCGCAGTTCGTGATCTGCCACCTGCATCCGAACAACTACTATCCCCTCGCGAGCGAGCGCGGGATCGCCTTCCCGCGGCTTCTGGAGCTGTCGCT
The DNA here is from genome assembly GCA_020441165.1 of Sedimentitalea sp. GTDB lineage: Bacteria > Pseudomonadota > Alphaproteobacteria > Rhodobacterales > Rhodobacteraceae > JAGRMU01. Next base: position 1,071 of record JAGRMU010000185.1, on the reverse strand, counting down.
GCTGCGGCGGGACCGGCTGCGCGGGGCGCCGGTGCCGGTCGATGCCCTGCCGCATCCGCTGGACATGGCGAACGTGCCGGACAAGCCCGACTGGATCTGCCCGCCGTTCTGGAAGGGTTGAGGCCGGGGGGCCATCACGCCGTCCGGGTCATTCCCATTCGATGGTCCCGGGGGGCTTGCTGGTGATGTCGTAGGTCACCCGGTTGATGCCCTTGACCTCGTTGATGATCCTCGTCGCGGTCTCGCCCAGGAACTCGTGGGTGAAGGGGTAATAATCGGCGGTCATCCCGTCGACCGAGGTGACCGCGCGCAGGGCGCAGGCGAAATCGTAGGTACGCCCGTCGCCCATCACCCCCACCGTGCGTACCGGCAGGATCGCGACGAAAGCCTGCCAGATCTCGTCATAGAGCCCGTGGCGCCGGATCTGGTCGATATAGACCGCGTCGGCCTTGCGCAGGATCTCGAGCTTCTCGCGGGTGATCTCGCCGGGGCAGCGGATCGCCAGGCCCGGGCCGGGGAAGGGGTGGCGGCCGATGAAGCTGGCCGGCAGGCCCAGCTCGTGCCCCAGCGCGCGCACCTCGTCCTTGAAAAGCTCGCGCAGCGGCTCGACCAGTTCCAGCCCCATCTTCTCGGGCAGACCGCCGACATTGTGGTGCGACTTGATGGTGACCGACGGGCCGCCCGAGAAGGAAACCGATTCGATCACGTCCGGATAGAGCGTGCCCTGGGCCAGGAACCGGGCGCCGCCGACCTCGCCCGCGTGTTTCTGGAAGACGTCGATGAAGAGCCGCCCGATGGTCTTGCGCTTGGTCTCGGGATCGCTGATGCCCTCGAGCGCGGTGAGGAACAGCTCGCGCTCGTCGGCATGGATCAGCGGCATGTTGTAATGGTCGCGGAACATGGTCACGACCTCCTGCGCCTCGCCCTGGCGCAAGAGCCCGTGATCGACGAAGACGCAGGTCAGCTGCGCGCCGATCGCCTCGTGGATCAGGATCGCGGCGACCGAGCTGTCCACCCCGCCCGCGAGTGCGCAGATCACGCGTTTCGTGCCCACCTGCGCCCGGATCTTCT